>JAFIHR010000402.1 GCA_017849325.1 Xanthobacter autotrophicus
ACGCCCGAGCTGGAAGAGCGCGCCATGCGCGAGATCATCGCGCCCACGGCCAAGGCCATGGTGGCGGCCGGCACGCCCTATCGCGGGGTGCTCTATGCCGGACTGATGCTCACCAAGGCGGGACCGAAGCTGGTGGAATACAATTGCCGCTTCGGCGACCCGGAATGCCAGGTGCTGATGCCGCGCTTTTCCGGCGACCTGCTGGAGGTGCTTCACGCCACCGCCACCGGGCGGCTCGCCGGGGTGACGCCGCGATGGTCGGCGGACAGCGCCATCACCGTGGTCTATGCCAGCAAGGGCTATCCCGGACCGCATCCCAACGGCAGCGAGATCAAGGGCATCGCCAACGCCTCCGGCGACGGGGTGCTGGTGTTCCAGGCCGGAACCAAGCGCATGGGCAACGCGCTGGTCTCGAACGGCGGCCGCGTGCTGGCGGTGACCGCCACCGGAGCGGACCTCGCCGCCGCGCGCGACCGGGCCTATGCCGCCATCGGCCGCATCGACTGGCCGGACGGCTTCTACCGGACCGACATCGGCTGGCGGGCGCTGGGCGTGAAGCCACCCTGCCCCAAGGCATGAGGCGGCCATGACGGACAGCGGCGCGCCGGCCTTGCCGAAGCTCGCGGACTTCCCGTTCCGCGATCACGACACCATCCGCTATGGCGATACCGACAAGCTCGGCCACGTCAACAATGCGGTGTTCTCCACCTATCTGGAGACCGGGCGCGCCAAGCTCCTGCTCAATTCCGACCCGCCGCTGATCCCGCCCGGCACCGGCTTCGCTCTGGTGCGCCTCGTGCTGGATTTCCGCGCCGAGATGCTCTGGCCGGGCATCGTCGAGGTAGGCACCCGCGTGGTCCGGCTCGGCCGCAGCTCGGTCTATCTGGAGCAGGCGCTGTTCCAGGACGGTACATGCACCGCGACGGCCGAGACCGTGCTGGTGCTGATGGATCTGTCCACCCGCCGCTCCACCCCCCTGACCGACGACCTGCGCGAGCGCTTCGCGGCCGCCGGCGCCACCGCCGGCTGACACGCAGGCGAGGCCGGTCGCGCGCCGGGCGCAAGCGCCCCAGCGGCATGCTTTGCCTCGCCACGATTGTGGTCTAGGAGAGGGACGCGGCGCCCCTGCGGCGCGGCCCTGTTCCCGCGTTTCCGTCTCGCGTTTCAGTTCCGGACGTGCCCGTGCGCCTCTTGCCCCTGTCGCTGACGCTGCTGGTCGCCGCCTTCCTCGGGCTTGCGGTCACCTGGTTCGCCGTATCCACCTCCCGCGGCCTCGACAGCGTGCGCTCGGGCGCCTGGGTGGGCTGGCCGCGCTCCGGAACGGTGAAGGCCGATCCCTATGCCCGCGCCGCGGTGGCACGCTCCGGCGAGCTGCCGCTGGAACTGGCCGACGGGCTCGTCTTCCTCGCCCGCGAGGACGACAAGGGCCGCCCCCTCGACGGGCGCTGCGAGACGCGGATCGTCGGCATCCTGCCCCAGGCGCGGCTGTGGACGCTGACGGTGATGGACGACGGCGGCAATCTCATCGCCAACGACGCGCGGCGCTACGGCTTCACCAGCGCCGAGATGATCTACGACACCGACGGCGCCATCGACGTGCGCCTCTCGCCCCGGGCGCGGCCGGGCAACTGGCTGCCCACGGGGGCGCGCCCGCGCCTGCAGGTGGCGCTCCGGCTCTATGACGCGCCCTTCTCCTTCGCCTCGTCGGGGGGACATGAGGCAGTCCCCCTGCCGCGCATCGTCCAGGAGGCCTGTCCATGAGCCTGCCCCTGGACCCGCAGGACGAGCGCTTCGACGAGGCGCCCCGCCGGCCGCCACTCCCCGCGCGCGTCATCGCCGCGCTGCGCGCCGGCCTGTCCGGGGCGCTGAAGCCCGGCGCCCTGCCCGAGCTCTGGCGCTGGCCGGTCAATCTGGCGCTGGCCGCGGCCTTCGTGCTGGTGCTGGCGGGCATCACCCATATCGTCTCGATCCTGTCCATGCCGTCGCTGGCCACCCGCAACGGCTTCGAGCGGCTGTCCGACCAGTTCGATTCCAACACCATGTCGCTGCTGCCCGATCCCACCCCCCAGGAAGCGACCCTGCCGATGATGGATCCCGCCTTCGTGACGGCGGTGTGCCCCTACGACCTCAACGACCATCCGCTGACGGTGCGGGTGCCGGCCACGGCGGATTACACGTCGGTATCGTTCTACACCGCCGAGGGCCTCGCCTTTTACGCGCTCAGCGATCAGGCGGCGGGCAAGGTGGTCGAGCTCGACCTCATGAACGCGGACCAGAAGGCGGCCCTTCCCGAGGATGAGGAAGTCACCGCCGCCGACCGGCTGGTGATCGAATCGCCGTCCCAGGAGGGCATCGTGCTGGTGCGCGCCTTCGTGCGCGATCGCGGCCTCAAGTCCGAGGTGCGCCGGCAGCTCGAGGCGGCCACCTGCGCGCCGTCGGGCGGCTCCTGAGCGCCCGATCCCAAACCGGCGCGTGACGCTGCGCGCCGGGGCCGCTCGCCCGCGTTCGACATCGTTGCCGGAAAGAATTGGAAACGCTCGGCCGGCCGGCAGCCCCCTCGCAGATCGCAGCGCGCGGGCATCGCGCAAGCCCTGCGTTCGCCGGATCGGCACGCGGCATAGAGGGACCGCAACGGCGTCAGACCCGCCTCCCGGCAGCGGATGCCCGCGCCGGAGATTGTCCCTTCAACGCCCCTCCCTGCCGTCCGTCCTTGATCGGTGCGCGGGAGCCGGGACGGGGTCGGCCCGCATCAAGCCTTGCGGCCACCCGCAGTCACCTCGCGGGGCGGCTTGCCCGCCGGGCCGTGATCGTCGTGACGCTCGATCCGCACCACGGGCAGGATGATGATCTGCGCCGGACCTCTCGCATCCTGCTGCGACGCGGCCTCGGCGGCGGCGCGCCTGTGCGCCGGCCGGTCGCGCCGTGTGACGGGAAACGCGATGACGGTGTTCATTCTCCTCTCCTTTCCACCGCGTGAACCTCAGCCATAACGTCGGCGCGACCTTTATGGTTTCCATTCGGTTAACGAGGTGTGAACCCTCCGTAGCGTCAGCGGCGCAAGGCGGGAGGGGAAGGTCAGGAGCCTGCAAGATCAAGGAAGTGGCGGCCGGCGCGATCCTCGATCTCCACCACGAAGATGTCCGGATCGAACCGCGCTTCCGACGTCAGGCGCGCGTCGGCCTGCGATTCGGGGCTGCCCGGCGGCACCAGCAGCTCGAACCGGCGCTCCCCGGGAAAGGCGTCGTCGGAGAGGCTCGGCGGCGCGGGGCCGTAGAGGGCGGCGGTGCCGTCGAGGGCGTTGACCTTGACGTAGATGGCGCCGGCCTCCTCGGCGCCGCGGCGCGCCACCACCGCATAAGCGCCCTCCACCTGGGCGCGGCGCACCAGGGCAGAGACGAAGATGGCGCTCTTCAGCCGCATGGGTCTCCTCGCACGTTTCCGGCCACCGGGCGCATCATAGCGCGGCGCCGGTCACTCGACGGCGGAGCCGGAGACCTGCGCCAATTCGCGCACCAGACGGTCGGAAACCTGGCCGTCGGCCGGCAGGTGGCGGTCCTGCTGGAAACGCTGGATCGCCTGGCGGGTCTCGCCGCCGGGCAGGCCGTCCACCTTGATGGGGCCGTAGCCGAGGCGCGCCAGCGAGCGCTGCACCGCGGCGATGCGGCCGGCGTTCGGCACGTCGGCGGGCGGGCGCACCGAGCCGGTGATGTCGCGATTGAGCGCCCGCTCCACCGCCCGGTCCGGATTGGGCGCGGCGGACGGAGCCGGCGTGCCGGTGACGGTGGTCTTCATGATGAGGTAGCCGAGCGAGCCGTTGGTCATGCCGGCGATGCCGCTCGACCCGGCGCCTCCGGATGTCCCCGAGGGCGCCGTGGCGCCCTTCGCCGTGGCGCCGGCGGGGCGCGGCTCGGGCATCACGGCGAACGGCTTCTCGGGCTGGGGCGGTGGCGGCGGCTGGAGATGCAGCGCATTCACCACCACGAAGGCGGCGGCGAGGCCGGCAAGTCCGCCGGCGAAGCCGTCAAGGAAACGCAGGCGCCGCGACGGACCGGCAGGCGCGGCCTCGCGCTGCGGCGCCTCGGGATCCATCTCGGCATGGCCGTCCAGGGTGGGCTCCAGTCTCATGCGATCCTCCGGGTGTCGGCGCCCTCGGCCGGGCCCGCGGGAAAGGGCGCCACCACGGTGCGCGCTTCCTCGCCGGGCCGCGCGGCGGCAGGCAGGCCGTTCATGGGCAGTGTGACGGTCACGCTGGTGCCCCGGCCGGGCGCGCTCTCCACATGGAAGCGCCCGCCATGGAGCTGGACGAGGGCCTTGACCACCGCGAGGCCGAGGCCGCTGCCCCGCGCCCGCTGGGCGGCATCGCCCGTCTGGAAGAAGGGCTCGCCGAGGCGGGCCACGTCCCGTTCCGCCATGCCGGGGCCGGTGTCGCGGATGCGGATGGACACGTCGGCGCCGCGCTGGCGCAGCCGTAGCTCCACCTTGCCGCCGGCGGGGGTGAACTTCACCGCATTGGCGAGCAGGTTCAGCACCACCTGGCGCACCGCCCGGCGGTCGGCATGGAGTGGCGGCAGCCGTGCCGGCACGGCGGAGATGACGCGCACCCCGCCGCGCTCCGCATCGAGCGCCACCATCTCCAGCGCCG
The DNA here is from genome assembly GCA_017849325.1 of Xanthobacter autotrophicus. Lineage (GTDB taxonomy): Bacteria > Pseudomonadota > Alphaproteobacteria > Rhizobiales > Xanthobacteraceae > Xanthobacter > Xanthobacter autotrophicus_B. Next base: position 4,643 of record JAFIHR010000402.1, read on the forward strand.
AGGAGGCGAGCTGGGCCATGTCCAGCGGCTCGGGCGTGAGGTCATAGGCCCCCGCCTCCACCCGCGAGAGGTCGAGGATGTCGTTCACGAGGCCGAGCAGGTGCTGCCCGCTCTCGTGGATGATGCGGGCGTAATCGGCCTTGCGGGCGGCGTCGAACGGGGCGCCGGCATCGGTGGCGAGGATCTCCGAGAAGCCGATGATGGAATTGAGCGGGGTGCGCAGCTCATGGCTCATGGCGGCGAGGAAGCGGCTCTTGGCGGCATTGGCCGCCTCGGCCTCGGCCTGGGCCCTGGCGGCGCGCTCCATCCCGGCGCGCTTCTCCTCCTGCCCGGCATCCTCAAGGAGGTGCCAGAGAGCCCGCACCATGCCGGGGCGGGGCGCATCGCAGCGCACCGACAGGCGCACGAACTGCGGTGCCTCGCCTTGGCTGCCGTCGCATCGCAGGCGCACCTCGCAGCGCACTGGAGCGGCACCGGCCCGCGCGCCGCGCACGGCGGACAGGAAAGCCGGCCGATCGGCCACCAGCACGCGCTCGAACAGCGCATCGCCGAGAAAGGCCGCGGGCGCGGCCGCCGCGAGCGGACCGGATGCGGCATCCACGGCGGTCACCTCGCCCTGCCGGCCATGCCGGGTGACGAGCACCGCATCGGCGCTGGCTGCGGCATCCTCGGTGGCGCCGGCGGCCCGGGCGAGCCCCCGCGCAACGGCGGCGAGGGCACCGCAGACGAGGCCGCAGCCGGCGAGGAACAGGGCATCGGTCGGGTCGCCATGCACCAGCCCCGCCGCCTGGACGGCGAGCACCGCCCCGCCGCAGATCAGCGCGACCAGTCCGAGCAGGGTGAGGGTGACGGCCGCGAGGTTGCCGAGCCGGCGCGCGGCCGGCAGGGCCTGAGGCGCGGCGCCCGGCGCCCCCGCCTCGATATCGCGCGCGCGGGACGCGCCGAAAAGATCGCCTTGAAGTTGTCGCAGCACGCCCACGAGCCCCTCTCGGGTGGGAGCCGAAGTCCCCTCTCACCGTGGGCGCGAGCCTGGCACGCGGCACCTAAAGGAAAGCTAAGAGCCGGCGTCCGAGTTTGCCGGCAGCGTTAACGATGTCTTGCAAAGTCGCCGCCGTGCCGCGCCCCGGTACCGTCAAAACGCCCCCTGCCCTGGTATGGTGGCACTGTCCGCGGACCCCTGCGGCAAGGTGCGTGAGGGTGTCATGTTCTTCCTGCTGCGTCTCGCCTTCTGGCTCGGTCTGGTCCTGCTCCTCCTGCCCCTCGGGCTGCAGGGCAAGGACGGGCGCGAGGTGAGCGTGTTCGACGCCTTCGGTCTGGTGCAGACGGTGATTTCCGACGCGCGCGGCTTCTGCGATCGCCAGCCGCAGGCCTGCGTGGTCGGAGGCGAGATGGCGGGCAATTTCGCCGAGAAGGCGCAGATCGGCGCCAAGTGGCTGTCCGACTCGCTCGGTAACGCGCCCGCCGCCGGCACGCCCACGCCGGCCGCGCCGGTCCCGGCGCAGGCGCCCACCCAGGCCGCCGCCCAGCCCCATGCGCCGGAGACCGGCAAGGTGCCGCGCTACGAGGGCCTCGACGCCCTCATCTTCCAGAGCACCGGCATGCACAGCCTGACGCCGCAGGACATGAAGCCCGCCTGGGGTGGCGAGGCCGCGCAGCCCGCCGCCGCGCCCGCCCAGCCCGCCGCCCCGGCGCCGGGGCGCCGCCCGACCTGAGGGTCATCGGCCGGAGTCCTGCCGGGCCCGCATACGGCAAAGCCTGCGTTGGCCGGGATTGCTTGAAAAGCCGCGGCACCATTCCCAGGTTTCCGGGACGGGGGATCGCCTGTATAGTCGTTGTGCGCCGCACGCGGCTGCGTTTCAGGATTTTAGCGAGACCGACGGATTTTTTCTCATGGACGCCGACACGCTCATTGAAGATTTTGAATTTCTGGAGAATTGGGAAGACCGTTACCGCCACGTCATCGAGCTTGGCCGCGACCTGCCTGACTTTCCCGAGGAATCGCGCACCGAGGAGAACAAGGTTCTCGGATGCGCCAGCCAGGTGTGGCTCATCAGCTCGACGAAGCCGGGCCCGAACGGGCCGGTGCTCGAGTTCCAGGGCGATTCCGATGCCCACATCGTGAAGGGCCTGGTGGCGGTGCTGCTGACGCTGGTGTCCGGCAAGAGCCCGCAGGCCATCCTCGACACGGACGTGCTGGGCCTCTTCAAGAAGATCGGCCTCGAGGGCCATCTGACCCCGCAGCGCTCCAACGGCCTCCGCTCCATGGTGGAGCGCATCCGGTCCTATGCGCGCGAGGCCGTCGCCACCGCCTGAGCCGAAGCTCGGGGCGGGATCGCGAAATCCGCCGCGACCGATCCGGCGCCGTCCCCGCTGCGCCGGGTGCGGCTCGGACGAGTGCCGCCGGGCGACGCGCCCCTGACGACGCCCGGACGAACCGTCCTGCCGTGCCGGCGGCACATGAAATCGCGCTTTGCCCTGTGGTCTCCGGGCGAGACGTGTGCGGCCTACCGGCGCCCGCTCTGCGCCAATCGCCACGCGGCGCGCTTCCGCGACGGGCAGGCGCCTCGGCGAACCCGACCTCCCGTCCCGCGCGCCACGGCGCTGCCCTGCGCCGAGAGAGCGGCGCGGCCGGCATGGGCGCCCGTCTTTATTGCCCGGCCAAAGATTTCCTCTCGCCCCCAGCGCCATTGTGATGCTGCGCCAAAACACCGCCTGCAGCCGATGCGTATCGACGGGCGCTTTTCAACCAACTATGGTTCAGCAAAGCTTAAGCGGATCGCTCTTGCTGCGGCACCCTGCTTCCTGCCGTGCATGATGCTTGCCGCCCATGACGCTGGCGCGGGCGCCGTTCCCTGCCCGCTGGCGCGCACACGGTGACGACTGCGGGCCACACGGGCTCGCCGGACAGCAACGCACGGGACAGCCAAGCGAGGAGCCGGCCTATGGATTTCGATCCGGTCTTACTGGCGCGCATCCAGTTCGCCTTCACCGTTTCCTTCCACATCATCTTCCCGAGCTTCACCATCGGCCTGTCGGCCTTCATCGCGACGCTGGAGATCCTGTGGCTGTGGAGCGGGCGCGAGGTGTTCCATCGCCTCGCGCGGTACTGGACCAAGATATTCGCCGTCAGCTTCGCCATGGGCGTGGTCTCGGGCATCGTGCTGTCCTACCAGTTCGGCACCAACTGGAGCCGCTTCGCCGATTTTGTCGGCTCGGTGGTGGCCCCGCTCATCGGCTTCGAGGTGCTGACCGCCTTCTTCCTGGAGGCGACCTTCCTCGGCATCATGCTGTTCGGCTGGAACCGCGTGCCGGCGTGGCTGCACGTGCTGGCGAGCTGCATCGTGGCGTTCGGCACCTTCATGTCGGCGTTCTGGATCCTCTCCGCCAACAGCTGGATGCAGACCCCGGCCGGGTTCGAGATCCGCGACGGCGTCGCCTACCCGCTCGACTGGCTTGAGATCATCTTCAACCCGAGCTTCCCGCACCGCCTGCCCCACATGCTGCTGGCGGCCTACCTCACCACCTCGCTTGTGGTGCTCGCGGTGGCGGCCCGCTACCTGCTCGCGGACAAGTTCAAGGAAGAATCGCGGGTGATGCTGCAGATGGCCATCGGCATGCTGGCCATCGTCGCGCCGATCCAGGCCTTCGTGGGCGACAGCCACGGCCTCAACACCGAGAAGTACCAGCCCGCCAAGATCGCCGCCATCGAGGCCCATTGGGACAGCTCCAAGCCCGCGCCGCTGGTGCTGTTCGCCTGGCCGGACGAGGCGGCCGAGAAGAATTTGTTCGAGATCTCCATCCCGAACGGCGCCTCGCTGATGATCACCCACAGCCTCGACGGCCTGTTTCCGGGCCTGAAGGACTTTCCCCCCGAGGACCGCCCGCCGGTGCTGACGCCCTTCTTCGGCTTCCGCATCATGGTGGGGGTCTGCGTGGTGATGATCCTGTTCGGCTGGGTGGGCGCCTATCTGCTGCTGCGCCGCCGGGCGACCACGACCCGCTGGTTCCTGTGGCCGGCCTCGCTCTCCTGGCCGCTGGGCTTCCTCGCCATCGTCTCCGGCTGGTTCGTCACCGAGCAGGGACGACAGCCCTGGGTGGTGGACGGCCTGCTGCGCACGGCCGACGCCGCCTCGCCGCTGCTCGGCTGGCAGGTGGCGCTGACGCTGGTGCTGTTCCTCATCGTCTACGGCATCATCTTCGCCACCGGCATCTATTTCATGAACCGCCTCATCACCAAGGGGCCGGTGGAGGAGCTTACCGCCCCGCCCGGGAGCGAGCGGCCGTCGCGGCCGCTGGTGGGTGCCAGTGGCGAAGCGAAGATGCCCGGCGGCGAGCCCGCGCCGGTCGCGAAATAGGGAGGATCAGGCCATGGAATGGTATCTCCCCCTCATCTGGGGCCTCATCATCGGCGTCGCGGTGATCATGTACGTGATCCTCGACGGCTTCGACCTCGGCATCGGCATCCTCTTTCCCTTCGCCCGGACGGAGAAAGAGCGCGATACCATGATGAACACCGTCGCCCCGTTCTGGGACGGCAACGAGACCTGGCTCATCCTCGGCGGCGGCGGGCTTTGGGTCGCCTTCCCGCGGGCCTATGCGGTGGTGATGCCAGCGCTCTATCTGCCGGTGATCATCATGCTGCTGGCCCTGGTGTTCCGCGGCGTGGCCTTCGAGTTCCGCTGGGTGGCCAATACCAGCCGGCGCTGGTGGAACACCGCCTTCACCGCCGGCTCGTTCGTCGCCGCCTTCGCCCAGGGGGTGATCCTCGGCGGGCTGGTGCAGGGCATCAAGGTGGAGAACAACGCCTTCGCCGGCGGCCCGCTCGACTGGGCGACGCCGTTCGCCTTCATCTGCGGCGCGGGGGTGGTGGTGGGCTATGCGCTCCTCGGCGCCACCTGGCTATTGATCAAGACCGAAGGACCGCTCGCCGACTGGGCCCGGACCAAGGCCGCCAACCTGCTCGTCGTGGTGCTGTGCGCCATGATCATCGTCAGCGTCCTGACGCCGCTGAACTTCGAGCGGATCGCCCAGCGCTGGTTCTCGACCCCCAACATCTATTTCCTCGCGCCCGTGCCGCTGATCACCGCCCTGCTCGCCATCGCGGTCTGGCGCTGGCTCAGGGCCGGCAAGGAGATGCTGCCCTTCTTCGGCACCATCGGGCTGTTCCTCTTGGGCTTTCTGGGGCTGGCCATCTCCACCTTCCCCTATCTGGTGCCGCCGAGCCTCACCGTGTGGCAGACCGCGGCCGCCCCGCCGAGCCAGATCCTGATGCTGTTCGGCGTGATCTTCCTGCTGCCCGTGGTGCTGGGCTACATGATCTTCGTCTACTGGATCTTCCGCGGGAAGGTGCGCGAGGGCGAGGGCTACCACTGAGCCGCGCGGCGCCCGCTATCGCGCTGATCGGCGCGAGCTGAGGAATTCCGTCGCGAAATAGGCGAGCGCCAGCAGCGGCAGGGCGAAGCCCACCCACGAGGTGAGATCCCATCCGCCCTTAGCGAACGCCCAGCCCCCGACGGCGGAGCCCACCGCCCCGCCCATGAAGAAGATGGCGAGGAACAGGCCGTTGAGCCGGCTGCGGTATTCTGCGCCCAGCATGAAGATCGTCCGCTGCCCGAAGGCGAGGTTCGCCGACACGCCGCAATCCACCAGGATGGCCGCCGCCACAAGGCAGCCGAGGGACAGCATGGACCCCTCGGCGCCGATCCGGCTGACGAGGAACGCGACCGCCGCGATGAGCATGGCCAAAGCGGAGCCCGCGGTGCTCCAGCCGCGATCCGCCGCCCGTCCGGCGAACGGCGCCGCCACGGCGCCCGCCACGCCGGCCAGCGCGAACAAGGCGATGCCGCCCTGCGACATGTTGAAGGCCGGTCCCGCCAGCAGCAGCGGCGCGGTGGTCCAGAACAGGCTGAAGGCCGCGAACAGCCCCGCCTGATAGAGCGCCCGGCGCCGCAGCACCGGCGTCGAGATGATCAGTTCGCCCATGGACAGCAGCAGGCTTCCATAGGACAGCCGCGTCGCCGGCGCCCGCCGCGGCAGGGCGCGGTGCAGCACCATAGCGAGGACCACCATCACCCCCGCCGACAGGAAGAACACCACGTGCCAGGAGGAAAGCTGGGTGATGAAGCTCGACACCGGCCGGGCGAACATGATGCCGAGCAGCAGCCCGCTCATCACATTGCCCACCACGCGCCCGCGCATCGCCTCGGGCGCCATGTGGGCGGCATAGGGCACGAGCACCTGCACCGCCACCGAGCTGAGGCCGATGACGAGCGCCGCGGCAAAGAAGGGCGTGGCATGGCTGGAGAGCGCCGCGCCCAGCAGCGCCAGGGCGGAAAGCCCCACCAGGGTGAGCACCAGGGCGCGGTTCTCCACCAGATCGCCCAGCGGCACGATGAACAGGAGGCCGAGGCCGTAACCGATCTGGGTCAGCGTGACGATCAGTCCGGTGGCCTCGGACGACAGCCCCAGCGAGGCGCCGATGGGGCCGGCCAGAGGCTGGGCGTAATAGATGTTGGCGACGATGAGCCCGCAGGCGGCGGCGAGCAGCAAGGTCATGCGCGAGGAGATCTGCTGCGGCAGGACGGGGTGCGGCTGGTCGCCCTTGGGCTCCCCGCCCTCGGGCACAGGGCTCGGGCCGGGCGCGGGCTGGGACACGCGAAACTGCTGCGACACGAGGCACTCCTGCGCGGGGGCGAGCGGCAAGCAGGACGGCGCATCGCGATGCGGCCGGGATGCTCACCCGGAGGATGGTCCGGAAGGGCGATCCGAGGGCCGGACAGGTCCGGATGGCTCGCGCGCCGCCGCACCGGCGCATCCGCCACCGTCGGATCGGCCCCCGTCGTCGCTATATCGGAACAATCGCGCTGCAGTGCAACAGCCGCCGTCCCTGCCCGTGCCGCTGCGACCGGCAAAGAACCCGTCCGCGCGCGTCCGAGGCGCCGGATGGGGCCGGAGCTTCCGCAGCGTCCCTCAGGACTTTTCGGCGCGGATCGCGAGGCCAGGCCGCCCACGGCGGCGCGGCGCGTGCCTCAGGCGCGGGGCAAGCTCATGCAAATGTGACGAGCCGCCCGCCCTGCGCCACGCCCCCGCCCGCCGCTAGCTCACCCGCCGCGCGTCGAACGGAACCCCGAAGCGGACGAAGAAGCGCGGCGGCGAGGCCTGCATCGCCGAACCCCAGGTGAGGTATTGATAGGCGATCTTCGCCTCCGACGGGAGCTGGTCGTAGGCGCGGGTCAGGTTGTCAGAAACCAGGAGGTTCTGCTGGCCGAGCGAGCGGAAGGTGGCGGAACCGGGCCAGGACGGCGGCGGATAGCTCACCCCGTCCGCGCCCACCAGGCGCAGATCGAGGCCCGCCGCGCGGATCGAGGCCGAGAGGCCCTTCGGGCCGGATTCGAACTGATAGGCGTCGTACTTGGTGCGCGGGATGGAGAAATTGAAGCTGTTGAGCAGCGCGGTGCGGATCACGAACGCATTGGTGCGCAGATGCACGTTGGGAAACGGGCCGAAGCTTCGCGTCCATTCCCGCCGGCCGCCGGAGCCGAAGACCTTGGCGTGGTGCTTCTCCTCGCTGGCGAGGCCCGCGCGATAGAGCGCTCGCGCCGCCAGGGTGCGCACCGGCGTCGCCACCCATTTCCTCAGCCCCTGCGGCGGCCGCTTCTGCAGCAGCATGGCGTGGAGCTCATCCACCCCGAAGCGTCCGGGCGGCGCCTTCGGCACGGTGCCGTAGCGCTGGGCGAAGGCCAGGGTTTCGAGGAAGCGCGCCGTATCCGCATGGCTCTCGAACGAGCCGGTGGCGGCCGCGGCGCCCACCGCGGGATCGGCGCCCGCCGCGGCCAGCTTGCCCAGCCAGCCCGCCACCTCGATCCGCGAGAAGGTATTCAGGAAGCAGAGGTATTCGAACTGGTCCGCGACCTCGCGGGCGCAGCGCAGATAGCTGCCGATATCGAAGCCCTGGTCATCCATCAGCAGCGGGCGATGGGGCACCTCGGCGAACAGGGCGCGCGCCGCCGCGAGGCCGTCCGCATCCCATCCCTTGTAGATGACGAGGAGCGTGTGCTCCGCCCCCGCCGGATACTGCCGATAGCTGGAAAGAAACGTGCGGGCGGGCTCCAGGCCCTCAGCCGCGCGGGCGAGATAAACGCATGCCAGTGTCACGTGCGGTACCTTCAACACGCGCCGCACCCCGCCCGGCGCAGCAGAAAACTCACCTGTCCCTTTTCCGCAAAGTCAGGTGGAGATCAATTGCCAAATTACGCATTCGGTCACATAACTGCGGCTGTGCCGTAGCGTGGTGCGGCATGGACCGGACGGTGGTCTGATCGTACCTGACGGCTCAGTCCGGCGCGGCGCCGGACGGCTCGGGGTGCTGGGCCAGAAGCGCGATCACCTCGGCATCGCCCACCTGGCGGAAGTCCCTGTAATAATAGCCGATCGCCCCGAAATCCTCGTGCTGCTCCAGGCACACGACGTCGTCCACGTCGTCTCGCAGCGCCTTGAGCGTATCGGTGGGCGCCACCGGCACGGCCAGCACCAGGCGCGCGGGATGCTGCGCGCGCACCGCCTTCAGCGCGACGCGCGTGGTCGCCCCGGTGGCGATTCCGTCGTCCACCACGATGATGGTGCGGCCCGCCAGCTCGGGATGGGCGCGCCCGCCCAGATAGCGCGCCCGCCGCCGCTCGATCTCCGCAAGCTCGCGCTCGCGCACCTCGGCGAAGGCCGCCTCGCTCACCCCGCTCAGGGCGATGACGTCGGCATTGCGCACGGTGAGCGGCGCCGGGCCGTCCACCACCGCCCCCATGGCCAGCTCCGGCTCGAAGGGCACGCCGATCTTGCGCACCAGAACGAGATCCATGGGCGCATCGAGCGCCCGCGCCACCTCCGCCGCCACCGGAACCCCGCCGCGCGGCAGGGCCAGCACCACCGGCCGATCCGCCTTGTAGGCGAGGAGCGCCCTGGCGAGGCGGCGGCCGGCATCGCTGCGATCGGTGAAGGACATAAGCGCCTCGCCTAGTCGTTGCCCTCGGGCGGCGTCAGGTATTTGTCGAACCAGGCGGCGGCGAGGCCGATCACCTCCCGCATGGCGCCGGGCTCGGGAAACAGGTGCGTGGCGCCGGGCACCACCTTCAGCGCCTTCGGCGCGGTGAGCCGCGCGCAGGCCGTGCGGTTCAGCGCCAGCACTTCCTCGTCGTGCCCCCCGACGATGAGCAGGGTCGGCGTCCGGATCCGCGGCAGCACCGCTTCGGCAAGATCCGGCCGCCCGCCCCGCGACACCACGGCGCCCACCTGGGAGCCCAGCACCGCCGCCGCGCCGAGCGCCGCGGCCGCTCCCGTGCTGGCGCCGAACAGGCCGATGGGAAGCTGCTGGCAGTCCGGCTCGCCCGCCGCCCACACCACCGCATCCACCAGCCGCCGCGTGAGCAGCGCGATGTCGAACACGTTGGCGCGCTCGACCTCCTCCTCCACCGTGAGCAGATCGAGCAGCAGGGTAGCCATGCCCTTGCCGTTCAGCGCCTCGGCCACCGCCCGGTTGCGCGGGCTCAGCCGGCTCGAGCCGCTGCCGTGGGCGAAGATGATGAGGGAATGCGCGCCCTCCGGCACGCAGAGGTCGCCGGTCAGGGCGAACGGCCCGATGCGCACCTCGCGCCGCCGGACATTCCTCGCGGCATGGGGTGCGCGGGCGGCAGGCGTGCCGGCGCCCGCGAGACGGGTGCTGAAGTCGCGGGCAGCGGACATGAGCGGTCTCCCGAACCTTCTCCCCCTCTCTACGGGTAGCGGTTCGGCGGGCGAAACGCCTTGAGCCGCATCAACCGGAGCGTGAGCGCTGGAATGGCGGCAACGCCTTGCCGCGCGCCGGTCTCACCGCGGGAAGCAGGCTCCCGGCCGTGCGCCTCAGGCGGCGGCCCGGTCCGCCGTCGCCTCGTCCGCCACCCGTTCCAGGGTGAGGCAGCTATAGGGCAGCTCGTCGCGCGGGCCCTGGATCGGGCCTTCGCTGCCGGCGACGCGCCAGGCGGCCATGTCGAGCTCGGGAAACACCACCTCGCCCGCCGGCGATCCGTGGACGCGCGTCAGGTGGATGGTGCGGGCCAGGGGCAGAGCCTCGGCAAAGACCCGCCGGCCGCCGATCACCATGATCTCGCCCGCGCCGAGCTCATCGGCGGCGGCCTCGGCCATCTCCAGCGCCGACGCGAGATCAGACGCCTTGCGCACGCCCCCGGGCACGGCGAAGGCGGGGTCGGCGGTGATGACGATGGAGATGCGGCCGGGCAGAGGCCGGCCGATGGATTCGAACGTGCGCCGGCCCATCACCACGGGCTTGCCCCAGGTGAGCGCGCGAAACCGCTTCAGCTCCGACGGCAGGTGCCAGGGCAGCGCCTGATCGCGGCCGATCACGCCGTTCTCGGCCACGGCCACGACAAGCGCGATGGGGCGACGATTCTCCATCGCTGCAAAATACGGGAGATCCGCCGATCCAGATATCTATTTCTTGCGGAAGACGTCGAGCTGGACGACCTCGGCCCCGCCGGATGGCCGCTCCTCCGCCGCCGCTCCGGAGCCCTGGGTCGAGGCGCTGGCGAGCGCCGGCTCGGAGGCCGCGCCCTTGGCGGGGCGCACCGGCATGGGGGTGGTGCCCACGGGGGCCTCCACGGGGGCGGGCTCTTCCTCCTCGCCCTCGGCCTGGGCCGGCTCGAACTGGAGGCCGAACTTCACCGACGGATCGAAGAACCCCTTCAGCGCGGAGAACGGCACCACGAGGTGCTCGTGCACGCCGCCGAAGGACAGCCCGACCTCGAACGCCGTATCGCTGACGTTCAGGTCCCAGAACTGGTGCTGGAGGACGATGGTCATCTCCTCCGGATACTTCTCCCGCATGCGCTGGGAGAGGCGCACGCCGGGCGCCCGGGTATCGAAGGAGATATAGAAATGGTGCTCGCCCGGCAGCCCGTTGCGGCCGACGTCGGCCAGCACCTTCCGGATGACGCCGCGCAGCGCCTCCTGGGCGAGAAGATCGTAGCGAAAATGATCGACCGACATGAGCCCGCTGACTGTCCGCCGCTGGAATTGCGCCAATGAATTTCTGCCGGATGACTTCGGCCGCTTCCGTTTACGCCTTCCGCTCCCATAAGCAAAGCTCGGGATGGCGGCGCCGGCCTCGCCTTCCCTGTGCTCCGGCCGGGCGCGAGGGAAGTGGAGGCTTCTGTTGCCAGGTGCCTCCGAACCCCGCCTAGACAGTGCTACCCGTCAGGACTTTATTTCGGTATTTCAAACCGCTCACGCGGCCTGAGCAACCGGAGCATAGTTGTCGTTGGCAACTATAAGTTCGGCCCGATGACGGCGGAACCATGCCGAGCGAAAGAGTGCCCTTTACACCCTCGTCGATCCTATTTCGCCCCCGCCGGAGCCCGCCCGGCCTGAGCCGGATCACGGGCTTTGGTGGAGGCGCCGGGTACCGCCCCCGGGTCCGAATGGCTTATTTCGACATCCATTTATCGCCATATCCGGCTTGCGCCGGCACCGGGAATATAGGCGCCCCGCCGCGGCGATGAAAGGGGCAGCGGGAGAAACTCCACGGCATTGCACCGACGGGCGGCGATCCGCCTCAGGAGGTCTCGTCGTCGGCGAGCGGATGGAGGTCGCGCACCATGCTCTTCAGCCGCTCGTCGAGCACGTGGGTGTAGATCTGGGTGGTGGCGACGTCCGCATGGCCGAGCAGGGTCTGCACCACCCTGAGGTCCGCGCCATGGGCCAGCAGGTGGCTGGCGAAGGCATGGCGCAGCACGTGGGGGGAGAGCTTGTCCGGGTCGAGGCCGGCGGCGAGCGCAAGCTCCTTCAGGTCGCGCGCCGCCTGCTGGCGGGTCACGTGCCCGCTCTCGCCGGAGGAGGGAAAGAGCCAGCGCGACCCGGCAAGGCCCGCCGCCGCGCAGGCCTGCGCATAGGCCGCCATGGCCGCCTTGGCCGGCCCGCTCAGGGGCACGAGGCGCTCCTTGCCGCCCTTGCCCTTCACCATCAGCGCATCGGCGCGGGTGCGGGCCGCCGTCGCCGGCAGCGCCACCAGCTCGGACACGCGCAGGCCGCTGGCATAGAGCAGCTCCACCACGAGCACGGTGCGCCGGCGCCGCAGCGCCTCGGCGGAGGTGGCCTTTGCCGCCTTGCCGGCCGAAACGTCGCCCTCCGCATCGCCCTCCCCAGCCGTCACAGGCGGCGCGGCGGCGCGTGCATGCGCGGTCTCGATGAGGCGGGTCACCTCCGGAACGCTGAGCACCTTGGGCAGGGGCCGGCCGCGCTTCGGGCCTTCCAGCACGGCGGCGGGGTCGTCGCCGCGATGGCCTTCGGCGAACAGAAAGCGGTAGAGCTGACGCACCGCGGAGAGCCGCCGCGCCACGGTGGTGGCCTTGAAGCCGCGCTCCGAGAGGTCGGCAAGATAGGCGCGGATGTCGTCCGTGCCGGCGCTCTCGATCCCCTCCCCGCAGGTGGCGATGAAGGCGGAGAAATCCTCGAGGTCGCGGCGATAGGCGTCGAGCGTGTTGAGCGCGGCGCCGCGCTCGGTGGCCTGCATGTCGAGGAACAGCGCCAGCGGCCCCTGCGCGCTCCTGCCGGATGGCGCGCCGGGCCCGCTCATTTGCCCAGCCGATCGGACGGGATGGTGACGGTGATCTCCCGCTGATCGGGCTCCACCCAGTGGGCAAGCGTCCACAGGGCTCCGTAGCCCAGGGCCGCGAGGATGCCGACGACAATCAGAAAACGGAAGAGAGTGGGCACGGCCGGCTCCCTCAAGGCACCCCGATGGCGCGCCCGCCGCCCCCCGGCCTTCGGCGAATCACGCGGAAACTGCTTTGATCCGATGGGTGCCACGAGCCGCCTTCGTGTTCAACCGCATTGCCGGCTCCGCGCCCGGATGGTAGAGCGCGAGCGTCAGCGGCTGCGCCTTTCCCGCGCATTCCCGCTGCAATGGTGCGCAAAAGCGCCGCAGCGGGACGGGATGGGAGCGGATGCCGGTGGCCATGTCCGAGGAGCTCCGCATGGGGCTGGACAGCGAAAGGTGAGTGGCAATGCACCCGCGGAGGACGCCCGTGACCGCCGATGACGCGCGCGCCCCCTCCTTCAGCACGCTGGGCGACCTCGTCGCCTTCCTGCGCGCGCGCTCCATCATCCTGGTGGGCATGCCCGGCGCCGGTAAATCCTCCGTCGGCCGGCGCCTGGCCAAGCGCCTCGGCCTGTCCTTCGTGGATGCGGACGAGGAGATCGAGCGCGCCGCCGGCATGAGCATTCCCGAGATCTTCGCCAAATGCGGGGAGAAGGTGTTCCGCGCCGGCGAGAAGCGCGTGGTCATCAGGCTGCTCCAATCGGGCCCGATGGTGCTGGCTACCGGCGGCGGCGCCTTCATGGATGCGGAGACCCGCGCCGCGTGCTCGGCCTACGGCATCACGGTGTGGCTCAGGGCGGATCTCTCCACCCTGCTGCGCCGGGTGAAGAAGCGCACCGGCGACCGCCCGTTGCTGGCGGACGGCGATCCGGAGCAGAAGCTCATCCGCCTTTTGGCCGAGCGCGGTCCGCTCTACGCCCTCGCCGACGTGGTGGTGGATTCCCGCGATGTGATGCACGAAACCGTGGTGGAAGAGGTGATCGAGGCCGTCGGCCGCCACCTCAATGCCCGGCCCCGAGGAAGGTCCTGATGTCCGCTGCTCCCGCTCCCGCCCATCCCGCCACCGCAGCCGCGCCCACCCCGGCGCGCACGGTGCACGTGGACCTCGCCGGGCGCCCCTATGACATTCTCATCGGCCCCGGCCTGCTCGCCTCCGCCGGCGCGGCCGTCGCGGCGCTCAGGCCCGGCGCGCGGGTGGCCATCGTCACCGATGCCAACGTGG
>JAFIHR010000403.1 GCA_017849325.1 Xanthobacter autotrophicus
CCCGACGCGGTGCTCGCCACCGCGCCCTGGACCCGCGACGAGGCGCCCAAGGCCGATGCCATCGTCACCGCCACCCAGGGCCTCGGGGCGGCGGTGTCCATCGCCGATTGCGGGCCGGTGCTGTTCGCCGATCCCGATGCGCGGGTGGTGGCCGCCGCCCATTCCGGCTGGAAGGGAGCCATCGGCGGCGTGCTGGAATCCACCGTGGCGCTGATGGAGGCGCAGGGCGCGAAGCGGGAGAGGATCCGCGCCGTCATCGGCCCGCTGATCCGCCAGCCGAGCTATGAGGTGGGGGACGATTTCATCGCCCGCTTCCTCGACGCGGACCGCGCCTTCGCCCGCTTCTTCGCCCCGGCCGAGCGGCCCGGGCACGCCTTGTTCGACCTGCCGGGCTTCATCGCCATGCGTCTTGCGCAGGCCGGCATCGAGCATATCGAGGACCTCGGCCTCGACACCTATGGGGATGACGCGCGCTTCTTCTCGTTCCGCCGTTCCACCCACAGGAAGGAAGCCGACTACGGGCGGCTGATCGCCGCCATCGCCCTCGCCTGAGCCGGGGATGCGGCACCCCGCTGCCGACCGACAACCTTTACAAATCCGTAACGGCACGCCTATCAGAGCATCTCACGTCCCAGGAGGCCCGCGCGCGCGGGCGGAGCGTCGCATGTCAGCCGAAAATGGTCCCATGAAGCTCGTCGCGGGCAACTCCAACCGCGCGCTCGCCGAAGCCATCGCGGCCTATCTCGCAACGCCCCTCACCAAGGCGGTGGTGCGGCGCTTCGCCGACATGGAGATCTTCGTCGAGATCCAGGAGAACGTGCGCGGCCAGGACGCCTTCGTGGTCCAGTCCACGTCGTTCCCGGCCAACGATCATCTCATGGAGCTGCTCATCATCATCGATGCGCTGCGCCGTGCCTCGGCCAAGCGCATCACGGCGGTGCTGCCCTATTTCGGCTACGCCCGGCAGGACCGCAAGCCCGGCCCGCGCACGCCCATCTCGGCCAAGCTGGTGGCCAACCTCATCACCCATGCCGGCGCCGACCGGGTGATGACGCTGGACCTCCACGCCGGCCAGATCCAGGGCTTCTTCGACATCCCGACGGACAATCTCTATTCCGCCCCGGTGATGGTGCGCGACATCAAGGAGCGGTTCGAGCTCTCCAACCTGATGGTGGTCTCACCCGACGTGGGCGGCGTGGTGCGCGCCCGGGCGCTCGCCAAGCGCATCGACGCCCAGCTCGCCATCGTCGACAAGCGCCGCGAGCGCCCCGGCGAGAGCGAGGTGATGAACGTCATCGGCAACGTGGAAGGCCGGCGCTGCATCCTGGTGGACGACATCGTGGATTCCGGCGGCACCCTGGTGAACGCCGCCGATGCCCTGCTCGCCCGCGGCGCCAGCGAGGTGCATGCCTATATCACCCACGGCGTGCTCTCTGGCGGGGCGGTGGCGCGCATCACCGCCTCCAAGCTCAAGGAGCTGGTCATCACCGATTCCATCCAGCCCACCGAGGCGGTGCGGGTGGCGCGGAACATAAGGGTGGTCTCCATCGCCACCCTCATCGGCGAGGCCATCGCCCGGACCGCGCACGAGGAATCGGTCTCCAGCCTGTTCGACTGAGGCGGTTCCGCCTCAGGCCCTGCCGGATCGGGCGCGCAGTCATCATCGGATAACCCGCGCCATGGAAGGACGCCTCAGGCGTCCTTCAGCTCGTTGGCGGCGCGCGCCAGGATCTCGACGATCCGCGGCTCGGCGCCGGCATTCTGCTGCAGGCGCTCCTCGGCGGCATCCCGCAGGTTCTCCAGCGCGGCCCCGACGAGGCGCGGCAGCCCGCCCTCCCGGCCGCCCCGGCGCGGACCGCCCTCGTTCCAGCCCATCCAGCGGCGCACCCGGCCCATCTTGTCGGCCAGCTCGTCGAGGCGGGCGAGGATGGTGTCGGCGAAGTCGCGGTTCTCCTCGAGATAGGCGCGGCCTTCCTCGGTGATCACGTAGCGCTTCTTGGTGCCGTCCGGCTCGGCGGTGACGTAGCCCGCCTCCTCCAGATAGGTCAGGGTCGGGTAGACCACGCCCGGGCTCGGCGAATACCAGCCGCCGGTCTTCTCCTCGACCACCTTGATGATCTCGTAGCCGTGGCGCGGCTGCTGGGCGATCAGCGCCAGGGCGAGAAGCTTCAGGTCGCCGTGGGCCAGCATGCGGCCGATGCGGAACATATCTCCGCCGCCGCGGCCGCCCCGACCGCCCCCGAAATCTCCCTTGGGCCCGCCGCGCCCGCCGCGGCCCTCGCCGCCGGCAAAGCGCTCGAAGCCGCGCTCGTGTCTGCATCCAAACATGGTGAACTCCTTGTTCGTCATATCTAACGTTCTATGCGTTATATCTTTCGATATAGCCACACCGCTTATATCGTAAGATATATCGAAAGCGCAAGGCCCTCCTCCACACGCCCTGCCGATGCCGGGAATCCAGGCGCTCGCCAGCCATTGGGAATAACGGGAAAGGGGCCGCTTCAGGTCCCGGCCGGAGGGCCGGACAGGGGGACCTCCGGGGCCGGCGCCTTGACCGGCGCGCCGTCCGGCTGGGGCACGATGCGCCCGTCCACCACATGCACCTGAATGTCCGCCCGGGCGGCGAGGTCCATGTCGTGGGTGACGATCACCACCGCGCGCTTCTCCTCGTCCACCAGCCGCCGCAGGATGGCGAACACCTGGGCGGTGGACTTCGTGTCGAGGTTGCCG
>JAFIHR010000404.1 GCA_017849325.1 Xanthobacter autotrophicus
AAGGAAGATGCCGCCCGTGCCCGACGCGCTGTCCGCCCCCGAGAAGCCCGCCGCCCAAGCCCCCGCCCCCAAGGCGGCGACGCCGCGCAAGCCGTGGATCGTGATCGTTGCCGTGACCGCCGTTGTGGTGCTGGCCGCGGTGTGGTCCGGCATGTGGTTCTACGCCAGCCACCGGGCGCAGCGCGAGATCGACGCCTGGATGGCGCGCGAGGTTCTGAAGGGCCGCAAATGGAGCTGCGCCGACCGCGGCCTCGCCGGCTTCCCCTTCCGCTTCGAGCTGACCTGCCGGGGCGCGACGCTGGAGACCGAAGGCGGCGACGCCATGCAGTTCACCGCCGCCTCGGCCCACGCGGTGGCGCAGATCTGGGAGCCAAACCACATCGTTGCCGAATTCGCGCCGCCCGCCGTCATGCGCGATCGCGTCACCGGGCAGACCTACACCGCCACCTGGTCGCTGCTGCAGATGAGCGGCGTCGGCGACCTCACCGGCAATCCGGAGCGCTTCTCCCTGGTGGTGCACAATCTGGTGGCGGAGCCGCCGCAGCAGGTCCCGCCGGGCGCGCCCGCCCAGCTCGCGGCCGGGCAGCAGGCGCCCGCGCCCCTCGCCTCGGCCAAGCTGTTCGAGTTCCACGCCCGCCGCGCCCCGGCCGCCAGCGGGGAGCGCGACGGCGTGGATTACGCCGTCGGCCTCACGGGCGGCGAAAGCACGCTGCTCGCGGCTTTCGGCGCCGACGGGCCGGTGGACCTCACCCTGCAGGGCACCGTGACCAAGGCCGCCGATCTCAGGCCCATGGCGGTCGAGGAGCGGCTGAAGGAATGGGCCCGGGCGGGCGGCGTCGCCACCCTCTCGCGCTTCGTGATCTCGACGCCCAAGGCGGCGGCCAACGCCACCGGCGAAATCTCCCTCGATCCGCAGGGCCGGCTCAACGGCCGCCTCGACCTCGGCCTGTCGGGGCTCGGCGAGCTGACCGAGAGCCTCGGCCGCGCCGGCACCATCCCGCCCGATCTCGCCCCCATCATCGGCGCGCTCGGCATGGCGGGAAAGCGCGGCGCGGTGGAGGGCCGGCCGGGCGTCACCTTCGCCCTCGGCTTCCGCGACGGCGTGCTGCGCCTCGGCCCGCTGCCGGTGGGCGTCGTGCCCCCCGTGTTCTGAGGCCGGGTGTTCTGCGCAGGCGCGGGCAGCCCGCCGCGCCGCCGCCGCCCCGTCCCTTGCCCGGCTCCTGATTTCGCGCCACCGCCGGCGCCGAAAAGTCTGCACCTTTTCGAGCGGATGCTCTAGAAGGGCGCCGGCTTCATCCGACGCCGTTTCACCCGCCCCTGTAGAAGGCCGTCCGCCATGAGCGCCTCCACCCCCTCTCCCAACCAGGAAGCCCAGCTTCAGGCCGAGGTGCTGGCGCGCGCGCTGCCCCACATGCAGCGCTACGACGATGCGATCATCGTGGTGAAGTACGGCGGCCACGCCATGGGCAGCGAGGACGTGGCGCGCCACTTCGCCGAGGACATCGTGCTCCTGGAGCAGGCGGGCGTGAACCCGGCGGTGGTGCATGGCGGCGGCCCGCAGATCGGCGCCATGCTGGAGAAGCTCGGCATCAAGTCCGAGTTCGCCGCCGGCCTGCGCGTCACAGACAAGGCCACGGTGGAGATCGTCGAGATGGTGCTGGCCGGCTCCATCAACAAGCAGATCGTCGGCTTCATCAACGAGGCCGGCGGCAAGGCCATCGGCCTGTGCGGCAAGGACGGCAACATGGTGCGGGCGAGAAAGGTCACCCGCACGGTGATCGATCCCGGCAGCAAGATCGAGCAGGTGGTGGACCTCGGCTTCGTCGGTGAGCCGGAGACGGTGGACACCATGGTGCTCGACCAGGTGCTGCGCCGCGAGTTGATCCCCGTGCTCGCCCCCGTCGCGGCGGCGATGGACGGCGGCACCTACAACGTGAACGCCGACACCTTCGCCGGCGCCATCGCCGGCGCGCTCGGCGCCAAGCGCCTGCTGCTGCTCACCGACGTGCCCGGCGTGCTCGACAAGAACAAGACCCTCATCGAGCACCTCTCCATCGCCGACGCGCGCGCGCTGATCGCCGACGGCACCATCTCCGGCGGCATGATCCCCAAGGTGGAGACCTGCATCTACGCGCTGGAGAAGGGGGTGGAAGGCGTCGTCATCCTCGACGGCAAGGTGCCCCATGCGGTGCTGCTGGAGCTGCTGACCGACCACGGCGTCGGCACGCTCATCACCAAATAGCCGCCGGTGGGCGGCGCGCGCCGCCGCTCAGCCCTGGGGGACATCCCCGGCGCCCGGCCCGAGGGCGCGCTGCATCAGCACCGTGTCGATCCACCGGCCGAACTTGAGGCCGGTGGCGGCGAGGGTTCCCTGGTGCGCGAAGCCGAGCGCGGCATGCAGGCGGATGGAGCCGAGGTTGGCGCTGTCGCCGATCATCGCCACCA
Organism: Xanthobacter autotrophicus; assembly: GCA_017849325.1. GTDB lineage: Bacteria > Pseudomonadota > Alphaproteobacteria > Rhizobiales > Xanthobacteraceae > Xanthobacter > Xanthobacter autotrophicus_B. Next base: position 2,446 of record JAFIHR010000404.1, read on the forward strand.
TCTGCCGGAAGCCCATCTCCTCGCATCGGGCGATGAGCGCCGCGAGCAGCGCCCGGCCCACGCCGCGCCCGCGTGCCGCGGCGTCCACATAGATGGAATCCTCCACCGTGAAGCGGTAGGCGATGCGCGGCCGGAAGGCGTTGGCATAGGCATAGCCCAGCAGGTGCCCGTCCTCCTCCAGCACCAGATAGGGATAGCCCGCCGCGAGGATGGCGGCGCGCCGGCGCTCCATCTCGGCGGCGTCCGGCGGGGTCAGCTCGAAGCTGGCCGTGCCGTGGCGCACCGCCTCGGCATAGATGGCGGCGATGGCGGGGATGTCGTCCGGTGCGGCGGGGCGGATGGGCATGCCTCCCCTTAGGGCGAACCCGCCGCGCGGCAAAGGGGCGCCGCCCGCCGCGGCAAAAGAAAGGCTCCGGCGCAGCACGCCGGAGCCCGATCTCGTGGAAGGTGCGAGGGTGCGGGGGCTTCGGCCCCGCCCGTCCTCACTCGCTGTTGCGGCCGCCGAAGAGCTGCAGCAGCATCATGAACAGGTTGATGAAGTCGAGGTAGAGCGTCAGCGCGCCCATGATGGCCTTCTTGCCGGCCACCATCACGTCGTCGCCCTCGAAATACATCTCCTTGATGCGCTGGGTGTCATAGGCGGTGAGGCCCGCGAACACCAGGACGCCCACCACGGACACGATGAACTGCAGCATCGACGAGCCGAGGAAGATGTTCACCAGCGAGGCGATGATGATGCCGATCAGGCCCATCATCAGGAACGAGCCCATGCCCGAGAGGTCCTTCTGCGTGGTGTAGCCATAAAGGCTCAGCGCACCGAAGGAGGCCGCGGTGATGAAGAACACCCGGACGATGCTCTCATGGGTGTAGACGAGGAAGATGGTCGAGAGCGAGACGCCCACGAGGCCCGCATAGATCCAGAAGGTGGCCTGCGCCGCCGATACGCTCATGCGCTCAACGCGGAAGCTCAGGAAGAACACCGCCGCCAGAGGGGCGAGCATCACCACCCACTTCAGCGGGCTGACGAACAGCGCGTAGCCGAACTGGGTCAGCATGATGCCGCCGGCGATGCGGCCCGCCGCCTGGCTCGGATCGGTGGTCACCGAGAGCATGTAGACGCCGAGCGCGGCAAGGCCCGTGATGGCGAGGCCCAGCGCCATATAGTTGTAGACGCTCAGCATATAGGAGCGGAGGCCCTGGTCGATCGCGGCCTCCGAGCGCGTCACCGTCGGATTCAAACGCCCGGCGACGTTGCGATCATAATCGGACATCGTCGTTTCCCTTCGAAAGTCAGCAAACCGCGTGCGGCGCCCCTACGGCACCGCTCGGTTCGAGCCCAATATGGTGGGTTCGCAATGGGGCGGCAAGGCGATCCGGATGAAATTTACGCAAGGTTAGGTCCAAGGTGATGATGCACTGCCGCACCCACAACGTGTATGCTCGCATGAAGGGAAGGGCGGCAGATGCTGGGTGTGGCGGGCAAAGCGGCGCGAGGCAAGGCGCGGGCGCGGGCAGGCGTGCTCGCAGCTGCGCTGATTGTCGCGTCCCTCTCCGCTGCTCCGGCCGCCCGGGCCGGCGCCTGGACCGAGGAGGCCGGCCACGGACAAGTGATCGCGCAGACCACCCTCGCCACCGCCGATCGCGAGTTCGGGCCCGATTACCGGCTCTACGACAGCCGCCCCTACGACAAGGTGGAGGTCACCCTCGCCTTCGAATACGGCGCCACCGACTGGCTGACCTTGATCGCCGCGCCCCAGTTCCTCAACGTCGATCTGGGCGATCCCGACCCCGCGACCTATACCGGCCTCGGCTATACCGACCTCGGCGCCCGCGCCCGGCTCGTCCGGGGCGACGGCTACGTGATCTCCGCCCAGGTGGTGGGGCGCATTCCGGGCACCGGCAATTCGCCGAGCGCGGCGGCGGTGGGCTATGAGGACGCCGAGCTCGACCTGCGGCTCCTGGCCGGGGTCACCTTCACCCTGTGGGGGCGTGACGGCTTCCTCGACCTGGAGGCGGCCCAGCGCCTGCGCTTCGGCGATCCGCCGGACGAGTTCCGCCTCGACGCCACCGTCGGCCTCAGGGTCATGCCGCGCTGGCAGCTCCTGCTGCAATCCTTCAACGTGATCTCGGAAGGCGCCGGCGAGGGGCCGTATTTCTCCGCCGCCTACGAATATTACAAGGTCGGGTTCGGGGCGGGGTACGAATGGAGCGAGGCGCTGACCCTGCAGATGGGCCTCGTCGCCACCTATTTCGCCCGCAACGCGCCGCAGGAGACGGCGCTGGTGCTCAC
>JAFIHR010000405.1 GCA_017849325.1 Xanthobacter autotrophicus
CGGCATGCCGTGGGCCAGCGGCAGGGAGAGCACGAAGGTCTCCGGGTCCATCTTGCCGGGGCCGAACAGGATCAGCCCGCCGAGCGCCAGCGGCAGCACGAAGATGTTGATGAGCAGCAGGTAGGCCGGGAACACCCAGGAGGCGCGCTTCAGGTGCCGCTCGTCCACGCACTCCACCACCATCATCTGGAACTGCCGGGGCAGGAGCAGCACCGAGAACATGGACAGCATGGTGAGGGCGAACCATTGGGCATAGCTGAAGGCCGCGCTGCCATCCTCGCCGCCGAGGCGCAGCAGGGCGCGCAGCTCCGGCACCGCCTGCGCCTTCGCCCAGATGTCGGCCATGCCATCGAACAGGCCGTAGGTCACCACCGCGCCCACGGCCAGGAACGCGGCGAGCTTCACCACCGATTCGAAGGCGATGGCCGCCACCATGCCCTCGTGGCGCTCGGCGCTGTCGAGATGGCGCGTGCCGAACAGGATGGTGAACAGAGCGAGGGCCAGGGCCACCAGCAGCGTGCCGTCCTGCCACCACGGCATGACCGGATCCTCCGCCGGAGCCGTGCCGTGGGTGAGGAGTTGGTAGCCGGCGGACACCGCCTTGAGCTGCAGCGCGATGTAGGGAACGATGCCCACCACCGTGATGAGCGTCACCAGCGCCGCCACCAGCGGACTCTTGCCGTAGCGGGAGGCGATGAAATCGGCGATGGAGGTGATGCGATAGGTCTTGGCGATGCGGACCATCTTGCGCACCACGATCCAGGCCAGCAGCATGGCGAGCATCGGCCCGAGATAGATCGGCAGGAACCACACGCCCCCCGCGGCCGCCCGCCCGACGCTGCCGAAATAGGTCCAGGCGGTGCAATAGACCGCCAGCGAAAGCGCATAGACCCAGGCATTGCCGATGACCGAGCGGCCCTCGGCCGCGCGCCGGTCGGCGAACGCCGCCACGGCGAACAGCAGCACCAGATAGCCGACCGAGGCCCCGACCACGAGGGAGGCGTCAATCATCGCCGGCCCCCCGTCGTCCGGAGCCGTCGCACCCTGCCATTCCCGCGCCGCGCCGCGGTCCTGCCGCGCGCGGGCCGGGCGTCATCCGGCGGCGCTGGCCTCCGATGCCGCCAGGGCAGGACGGGCGAGGCCCCTTCAGGCGCCCCGCTCATGGCCGGTTCCTTCCTCCGGCGGATGCCGGCGCCGCGCGGCGCCCCCTCGGTCGCGCCGGCTCTCGCTGGCATAGGCCAGCGCCGCGATCAGCCCCGCCCAGATGGTGAACAGCGCGACCGGCAGCAGGGGCAGGCCGAAAACCGTGGCATCGGCGTTCCACACGATGAGCATGGGGAAGTTGAACAGCACCAGCCCCGCCCCCCACAGGGCGATGAGCACCTGCGGGCGTGGCCCGCGGGCGCCGTCCTCGCTGTGCCCGAGCCGTTTCATAGCACGTCGAACCGATAGTGCAGGCCGAGCCACTGCTTGAAGTGGCGGACGATGGCGAGCGAATCCTTCAGCGCCCGCCGGTCCAGGGTGCCGAGATCGCTGAGCCGGATGGCGTTGCCCGGCGGCCGGGCCTCGGCGATCTGCCGCAGATTGTTGTGTAGCTTGAGGCCCATGAGGAAATGGATGGCGTCGATCAGGTCGCGGGCCTGGGCGCCGTCGAAATGGCCGGCGGCGACCAGCGCCTTGACGCGATCCACCGTGCCGGTGGGCTTCACATGGTATTGCAGGGCGAGCGCCCGCACCCCGTGGACGATGGGGAAGATGCCCAGCTTCTTGAGATCGATCTCCGCCGCCTCGCGGCCGCGCAGGCCCGGCAGGCGCTGCCACCAGCTTCCGTCCTCGCGGAACTTCTCCACCGCATAGGCGAAATGGGCGTAGTAGGCATCGTTGGCGGCGAGCACCCGGTCCACCTCGGCGCGCGCCTCGTCCAGCAGGCCCGCATCGCCGGCCACCGGGACGGCGTCGAGGAAGATGGCGAGGTTCATCGGCCCTTCCGGGTCGGCGCTCAGAAGCCAGCGGCGCAGGGTCTCGCGGAACGCGGCAACCTCCTGGCACCACAGCGGCCGGCTCAGCATGATGCCGCCGGGGCACGGCGGATAGCCGAAATCGATCAGCGCCGCGGTGAAGGCCTGGGTGATGCCCTCCAGCCCGTCGCAGACAAAGCCGTCGCGCAGCAGCAGCGCATTGTCCTGATCGGTCTTGATGATCTGCTCGCCGCGCCCCTCCGACCCCATCACGATGAGACAGGAATTGGCCCTGAGGTCCTCGGGGGCGAGCAGGCCCCACAGCCGGGCGAACACCTGCCGGTTCAATTCGCCGACCAGACCGGCGATGACCTCGACCCGCACGCCGTCCTCGTCCAGCACCTTGATGAGGCCGTCGATCTGCTGCGCCGCGGCCTTCAGGTCCGCCTGGTCGCGGGCCTCGGCGATCTTGAGCGCGATGAGGTGGGAATGGCTGGCGACGAAGGCCATGAGGTCGAGCTGGCCGAGCACGCCCACCACCTCGTCGCCGTCCTTCACCACCACGCGGTGGATGCGGTGGCGCAGCATCAGGATGAGGGCGTCGTAGAGCTCGTCGTCGAGGGAGACGCACCAGGGCTCGAAGGTCGCCACCTCGCGCACCGCGAGCTGGGACGGCGGCACATCGCGCAGCAGCGCGTCCCGCAGATTGGTGGTGGTGAAGACGCCGATGCGCCCGCCCTCGCGCACCAGGGCATCGCCGATGCGCCGCTGGGACAGCTCGCGGCACAGGCTCACGAGGTCGGTGCCGCCATCCACGAAGAAGGGCTTGCGGACATAGACGTCGCGCACACGGGAGGCGAGGAGGGAGATGAATTCGCGACGCTCGCGGCGCAGCGAAGAGACCCGCCCGGCATCGCCGGGCGGGTCATGGTCTTGCTCGTCATGGTCCAGCCGGGGCATGGACCCATCACGCTCAGTGAGCCGAGGCTTCTGCCGCGCCGATGCCCGTCTCGGAACGGACCTCCTGCGCCGGGAAGCCCGCACGGTCGATCTTCGCCCGCGCGCTGTTGTCGGTGATCGAGAACAGCCAGATGCCGAGGAAGCCGAGCGTCATGGAGAACAGAGCCGGCGAGGTGTAGGGGAACGGCGCCGAGCCGGCCGGATGGCCGAGCGTCGCTTCCCACACCGACGGCGACAGGATGGTCAGCACCACCGAGGAGATCAGTCCCAGGAAGCCGCCGATCACCGCGCCGCGGGTCGTGCAGTCCTTCCACAGCACCGACATGAACAGCACCGGGAAGTTGGCCGAGGCCGCCACCGCGAAGGCCAGGGACACCATGAAGGCGATGTTCTGCTTCTCGAACAGGATGCCGAGCAGCACCGCCAGCGCGCCGAGGCAGAGCGTGGTGATGCGCGAGACCCGCAGCTCGGAGGCGCTGTCGGCCTTGCCGGCCTTGAACACCGTCGAGTAGAGGTCGTGCGACACCGCCGAGGCGCCGGCCAGCGTGAGGCCCGCCACCACCGCGAGGATGGTCGCGAACGCCACCGCCGAGATGAAGCCGAGGAACACGTTGCCGCCGACCGCGTGGGCCAGATGCACCGCCGCCATGTTGTTGCCGCCGATCAGACCGCCGCCGGGCCCCGTGAGGAACTCCGGATTGGTCAGAACGAAGGTGATGGCGCCGAAGCCGATGATGAAGGTCAGCAGGTAGAAGTAGCCGATCCAGGCGGTGGCCCACATCACCGACTTCCGCGCTTCCTTCGCGCTCGGCACGGTGAAGAACCGCATCAGGATGTGCGGCAGGCCGGCGGTGCCGAACATCAGCGCCATACCGAAGGAGATGGCCGAGATCGGATCCTTGATGAAGTTGCCGGGGCCCATGATGGACTGGCCGGCGGTCGCGGCGGCTTCCGGCGTCGCGCCCTTGGCGGTGGCGATGCCGCTCTTCACCTGGGTCGCCGCGGCGAACAGGTTCTCCGGGCTGAAGCCGTAGTGCGCCATCACCATGATCGCCATGAAGGTCGCGCCGCCGAGCAGCAGGCACGCCTTGATGATCTGCACCCAGGTGGTGGCGGTCATGCCGCCGAACAGCACGTAGACCATCATCAGCACGCCGACGATGACGACCGCCATCCAGTAATCAAGTCCGAACAGGAGCTTGATGAGCTGGCCGGCGCCCACCATCTGGGCGATCAGATAGAACGCCACCACGAACAGGGTGCCGAAGGCGGCGAACACACGCACCGGGGTCTGGGCGAAGCGGAAGGCCGCCACGTCGGCGAAGGTGAACTTGCCGAGGTTGCGCAGGCGTTCCGCCATCAGGAAGGTGAGGATCGGCCAGCCGACGAGGAAGCCGATCGAGTAGATCAGGCCGTCGAAGCCCGAGGTCATCACCGCCGCCGAGATGCCGAGGAACGAGGCCGCGGACATGTAGTCGCCGGCGATGGCGAGGCCGTTCTGGAAGCCGGTGATGCCGCCACCGGCGGTGTAGAAGTCCGCCGCCGACTTGGTCTTGGCCGCCGCCCACTTGGTGATGAACAGCGTCATCACCACGAACACGGCGAACATGATGATCGCCGTCCAGTTGGTGGCCTGCTTTTCGGTGGGGCCGATCGCTTCGGCGGCAAAGGCCGCCATGGGCATCAGCGTGAGGGCCGCGGCGCCGGCGGCCGACAGGAAAGTCTTGCGCATCACGGTCACCGGAGCACCTCTTGCTTCACCTTTTCGGACATTTCGTCGAATTCACTATTTGCGCGCCGCACATAGAGCGCGGTGATCAGAATAGTGAAGACAATCACGCCGAAACCGATGGGGATGCCCCAGGTCATCACGCCGCTGCCGATGCGCGCCGAAAGAATACTCTTGTCGAACGCGATGATCAGGATGAAGCCATAATAGACGATCAGCATCGCCCAGGTCAGCATCCAGCCATAACGCGAGCGCGTCGTTTTCAATTTCTGATAGGTTGGATTGGCCTCGATGCGTTCGGCCAAGGATGTTTCCATCGGTAGCGTCCTCTCCTCTCCGCGAATCTCACGTCCGCGGAAATTGTTGTTTTTTGCGTTGCGTTCGCCGCTTTTCGGTCACAGACCGCCGCGTGCAATCTGTACCAGAGCCGGACGAAGCGCTAGGCATCACGATACTGAACTTTGGACGTACGCCGGTCCCCCGCTACCCTTTTGGCAATAGCGAGCCGGCTTTTGCGGTCATATGGCGTGCTTCGGGCCAGTTGAATGCCCGCGAAATTGAAGAACCCAGCCTTTCATCGCAGAAGCCTGTGACGCGGCGGTCGCAATGTCTATGAAAACATGTTGTGCAAAGCAAAACGCCGGCGCGGGGAGCGGTTATCCCTCGGGCGCGGCGCGCGCCGCCATCGCCGCGCGCCACTGGCCCGGCGCCATGCCGGTCACCGAGGCGAAGGCGCGGTGGAAATGGGCCTGATCGGAATAGCCCACCGCCAAAGCGATCTGGGCCAGCGTCGCCCTCGTCTCGCGCATCAGCTCCATGGCGCGGGTGGTGCGGGCCTCGCGCAGCAGGTCGCGGAAGACCTGGCCTTCGGTGGTAAGATCGCTCTGCACCTTGCGCCGCGACATGCCGAGGTGGCGCGCCACGTCGTCGAGCTGCGCCCGCCCGTTCGCCAGCAGGGGCGGCAGCACGTTCCAGATGGCGTCGCGCGTGGTGCGCGGCAGGTGCGGGTTGTAATGGCGATAGACGTCGCTCAGCGTGACGCGCGGCGCCAGCGCCGCCTGGCGCTTCATGCCCAGCCAGGCCGCGGGAAACACCAGCGCGTAATGGCTCGCGCCCGGGCGGACCGGCAGGCCCAGCTCATCCTCGAGCGCGGCCGCCGTCATGCGGTTCAGGAACGGCACCTCGACTTCAAGGCCATCCAGCTCGAACCCGAGAAAATACTTCAGGCCATCCACCATGGCGGGCAGCACGTGGAGCGCATGCTGCTGGTGCAGCGCAAGGACGCTGCGACGGTAGGCGAGACGCCAGATGGCGGTGTCCCCGCGGACGATCAGCGGCAGGCCGACCGCGTTGGATTGCAGTGGCGCCAGCACGCCGGTGCGGCCGATGGCGCGATCGAGCGTCGGTGCCGACTGGGCGAAATAAACCATCGGACCGAAGCCGTCGTACCGCATCGCCCGGCCGACCCGAAACCCCAGAAGGTCGTCGCCGGTGAGGCGCGCCGCCCGCTCGAACACGCGGCTCATGCTGACGAACGGCAGGGGCCGAAGCGGCGCGCCCGGCTCGAAGGCCACCCCTTCCAGGCGGGTGAGGCGCTCGACGGCCGGCTCCCCTTCCAGCTCTGCCAGCATCCGCGCCAGCGGCCCAAAGCCCGACTGGCGCGAGAACAAGGGCTGCGCCGCCATTCGTTGCTCCCAAGATCACGCGCCGGACAAACTATTTCGGCCGGTGCCGCAAATCCAGCCGTCCCGCTCGCGTCGGCGGCGCCGGAACGCAAAATGGCAAGACAGGAGGGAAGTTTCCCACTACCTTCGCGCCCAAGCTGACCGCCCATCCAGGGACAACCGGCGATGCGCTCCCCGCGCCCCGGATATTCTGCGACCGAGGACCGCACCAGTTCACGACACGTCGCTTCAAGCGATTAGATGTATGCAGTCTTTCCACCAGACATGACGAGGCAATCCCGTGCCCACGCAAGGGAATCTCCTGCCGCCCCCGCCATAAGCCCTTTCCCGCCCCCGCCTGACCTTGAACTTGACCTGCCTATTCTGACCGCACTGCGTCTTGACCTTCCCAAGGGCCTGCGCCAGCGTGCCGGGGATGGCCGACTTCCTCTCGGCCGGCTCCCCAGGCACGGGCGCGATCGCCCGGCGGAACGTCTGTACTGCCTATCGCCAAGAATTGCCGCGCTGGTCCCCGACCCGCCCGGCCGACCGCGTTGAGGAGGAGGACAGCATGATAAGAACGACCTTCAAGGTGGCGGGCTTCGGCCTCGTCGCCGCGTCGGTGCTTCTGGCAGGAGCCCTGACGGACAGCCGTCCGGCAGCGGCCCAGGCCAAGAAGCCCAACATCGTCGTCATCTGGGGCGACGATATCGGCCAGTCCAACGTTTCGGCCTACACCAACGGCCTCATGGGCTATCGCACGCCGAACATCGATTCGATCGCCCAGCAGGGCATGATCTTCACCGACTATTACGGTGAGCAGAGCTGCACCGCGGGCCGCGCCTCCTTCATCACCGGCCAGGCGGGCCCGCGCACCGGCCTCACCAAGGTGGGCCTGCCCGGCGCCCCCCTCGGCCTCCAGAAGGAGGACCCCACCATCGCCGAGATGCTGAAGGCGCAGGGCTACGTGACCGGCCAGTTCGGCAAGAACCACCTCGGCGACCGGGACGAGTTCCTGCCCACCGCCCACGGCTTCGATGAATTCTACGGCAACCTGTACCACCTCAACGCCGAGGAGGAGCCCGAGAACGCCGACTATCCGAGCGAGAAGGAGTTCCCGAACTTCCGCAAGAAGTACGGCCCGCGCGGGGTGATCCACTCCTTCGCCAATCCGGACGGCACCCAGAAGATCGAGGACACCGGCCCGCTCACCCGCAAGCGCATGGAAACCATCGACGACGACATCGCCACGCGCTCGGCCGACTTCCTCGACCGCAAGGTGAAGGAGGGCAAGCCCGTCTTCCTTTGGGTCAATTTCACCCACATGCACTTCCGCACCCATGTGAAGCCCGAGAGCCTCGGGCAGGCGGGGCGCTGGATGGGCCCCTATGCGGACGCCATGATCGACCACGACAAGAACGTCGGCACGGTGCTGGACAAGATCAAGCAGCTCGGCATCGAGGACGACACCATCGTCTTCTATTCCACCGACAACGGCCCGCACCTCAACTCCTGGCCCGATGCGGCGGCGACGCCCTTCCGCAGCGAGAAGAACACCAACTGGGAAGGCGCCTACCGCGTGCCGGCCATGGTGAAGTGGCCGGGCCACATCAAGCCCGGCTCGGTGGGCAACGGCATCGTCTCGCACCTCGACTGGATGCCGACCCTGCTCGCCGCCGCCGGCGTGCCGGACATCAAGGAGAAGCTGCTCACCGGCTACAAGGTCGGCGATCGGACCTACAAGGTCCATCTCGACGGCTTCAACGAGCTCGACTACTTCACCGGCAAGAGCAACACCAGCGCCCGCAACTCGTTCTTCTACTTCAATGACGACGCGGAGCTCACCGGCCTGCGCTATGACAATTGGAAGTTCGTCTTCCTGGAGCAGCGCGCCAAGGGCACCCTGCAGGTGTGGGCCGAGCCCTTCACGCCGCTGCGCGTGCCGAAGATCTTCAACCTGCGCCTCGACCCCTACGAGCGGGCCGACGTGACCTCCAACACCTATTACGACTGGATGCTGGACCACGCCTTCATGCTCGTTCCGGCGCAGCAGTACGTGGGCGAGTTCGCCGCCACCTTCAAGGACTTCCCGCCGCGCCAGAAGGCGGCGAGCTTCTCGGTGGACCAGATTCTGGACCACCTCAGCACCCCGCCATCCGGCGCAAACTGACGTCACGCCGGTCAGGGTCGAAGGAGCGGGCGGAAGGCGGGGGCCTTCCGCCCGTTTCGTTTTTCGGGATCGCGCGGCTCAGCCGACGGCGTAGAGCACCGCCCCGCCGGTGAGGCCCGCGCCAACGGCGGTCATCAGCACCCGTTCGCCCCGCTCCAGGGGCTTGCGCTCCACGCTGGCGGCCAGCGAGAAGGGAATCGTGGCGGCGGACGAATTGCCGAACTCGTCGATGGTCGAGACCACGCTTTCCTCCGGGAGACCCAGGGCGCGGCGCACCATCTCGAAGATCCGGGTATTGGCCTGGTGCGGTACGAAGCGCGTCACCTCGCCGGCGCTGATCCCGGCCTGGGCGAGGGCCGCGCGGGCGCTTCTCGTCATCATCTCCACCGCGAGGGTGAAGACCGCCTTGCCGTCGGGCATCTCCATCAGCACCGCCTCGGCGGCAAGGTCCGGCGCGAACGGCATGCGGCTGCCGCCGGCGGGGATGCGGATGAGGTCGTAATGGGTGCCGTCCGAGGACAGGTCCATGCCGAGCACGCCCGATGCGGGATCGTCGCTCGGCACCAGGACCACCGCGCCCGCCGCGTCGGCGAACAGCACCGCGCTCGAGCGGTCCTTGGGATTGATGCGGCGGCTCAGGATGTTGGCCGCCACCACCAGCACCGGCCGGCGCTGGGCGCGCACGAAGCCGTCGGCCAGCGTCAGCGCATAAAGGAAGCCGGCGCAGGCCCCCGCCAGATCCACCGCCCCCGACCGCGTGAGCCCCAGCCGATGGGCGAGCAGCGGGCCGGACGGCGGCAGCAGATGATCGGGCGTCGAGGTGGCGAGCAGGGTGAGGCCCACGTCGGCGCGGTCGATGCCGGCATTGTCGAGCGCCGTCTCCCCGGCCTTCAGCGCGATGTCGGTGAGCGCCTCGCCCTCCGCCGCATAGCGCCGGGCGCGGATGCCGGTGCGGCGCAGGATCCAGCCGTCGTCGAGGCCGAGGCGCGCCTC
>JAFIHR010000406.1 GCA_017849325.1 Xanthobacter autotrophicus
ATCATGGATCGGGCCCGGATCGCCGAGACGTTCCAGGACCTTGAGGGCGACATCCACGCCTTTTCCGATCCCGATTCCAATTCCGGCTTCCTGGTGACCAGCGCGCTGTTGGCGCAGCACGGGCTGAAGCCGTCCGAGTTCTTCTCCCGCACCTTCTTCACCTACGGCCACCGCAACGTCATCCGCGCGGTGGCGTCCGGCCTCGCCCGGTCCGGTTCGGTGGACGGCTACGTCTTCGAGGTGATGCGCGAGACCGAGCCAGAGCTGGTCTCGCAGGTGGCGGTGCTGCGCCGCTCCGAGTGGCTCGCCTTCCCGCCGGTCGCGGCGCCGCGCACGCCCGTCGACGGTCCGGCGCTCGCCGCGCTTTCCCGCGCCTTCTCGCGGATGCACGAGGACGAGAACGGCCGCGCGATCCTCGCCATGCTGCGGCTCGACGGCTTTGCGCCGCAGGAGGCGAGCCTGTTCGATCCGATCGCCGCCAAGGCGGCGTTCGTCCAGGGCTTCGGGTGAGCCATGACGGCACGGCTCGATCCCCGGGGCTGGCCGGTCACCCTCAAGGTGCCGCTGGCGGTGGCGGCGCTCATGGTGCTCGTCGGGCTGGTGCTGTCCGAGCGGGTGCTCAGCCGCCTGGGCGAGGCCCATGAACGGCAGCTGCGGGCCCTGGCGCAGACCTATCTCGACAGCCTGTCCTCCGCCGTCGCGCCGGCGATCCTGCAGGACGACGTGTGGGAGGTGTACGACGCCATCACGCGGGCGCAGGACCGCAGCAAGAGCCTGCATCCCCAGAGCACCGTGATCACCGATGCGCAGGGCCGGGTGATCGCCGCGTCCGACCCCCGCCGCTTTCCCCTCGGCCTGCACCTGCCGTCTGATCCCGCCGCGGCCGACGCGGAGCGCGACTTCAGCTTCGTGGCCGGGGCGCGATCGGCCACGGCGACGCGGGTGCTGTCCTATCCCGGGCGTACCGTCGGCATCATCCACGCCACGTTCGACACCAGCCACCTCGCTGCCGAGCGGCAGGACGTGATGGTGGCGCTGTTCGCCACCAACGGGATCGTCACGCTGCTGCTCGCCATGGCCGGCTGGCTGCTGGTCGCCCGCATGATGGCGCCGGTGCGGATCCTCTCCGAGCATCTCGGCGCGGCCAGCGCGGGGCGCGCGCGGCCGGTTCCTGCCGAGCTGGTGGCGCGCGACGGCACCGAGTTCGCCCGGCTGTTCGCGGCCTATAACGCGCTGGTGCGGTCCATGGAGGAGCGCGAGCAGCTGGCCCGGCAGCTTGCCGACGAGCACCGGCTCGGCAGCCTGGGGCGGCTGGCCTCGGCGCTCGCCCACGAGATCAACAATCCCCTCGGCGGCCTGTTCAACGCCTTGGCGACGCTGAAATCGCACGGCCAGCAGGCGGCGGTGCGCACCGCCTCCCTCGGGCTGCTCGAACGCGGCCTCGTCGGCATCCGCGACGTGGTGCGCACCACCCTCGCGCTCTACCGCGAGCCCGCGCCCCGCAGCCTGGCCATGGCCGATTTCGACGACCTGCGCCTGCTCGCCGCCCCGGCGGCGCGGCGCAAGAGCGTCGCCCTGCGGTTCGTCAGCCCCACCGACGCGACCCTTCCCCTGCCGAGCACGCCGGTGCGCCAGGCGGTGCTCAACCTGCTGCTCAACGCCGTCGCCGCCGCGCCGCCGGCAAGCGAGGTGGTGGTGGAGGCCCGGCTCGACGCGGCGGCCCTTAACGTGGTGGTTTCGGACCAGGGTGAGGGCCTGCCGGAGCCGGCGGCGCGCCTGCTCGAAGCCGGCGGACCGTCCGAGGCGGCGTCGGAGGGGCCGCCCTGGGGCGGCGGGCTGGGGCTGTGGACCACGCGGCGCATCCTGGACGACCTCGATGCATCGGTGCGGCTCGAACGCCCGGCATCCGGCGGCACCCGCATCCATCTGCGTTTTCCCTTCACCCCCCGGAAGGAGCTGCCCGATGTCGCCGCCTGACGCTCCGGTCATCGGCCTCGTGGAGGACGATCCCATCATGGGCGAGAGCCTGGTGCAGCGCCTCGGCCTCGAAGGCATGCGGGTGCATTGGTGGCGGACCGGGCGCGAGGCGGTGGCCGGCATCCGGCAGATGCGCTTCGAGGCCGTCATCTGCGACATCCGCCTGCCCGATCTCGATGGCGAGGGGGTGTTCCGCGAAGCGGTGCAGGGTCCCCAGGCGCCGCCCTTCCTGTTCGTGACGGGCCACGGCGACATCGACCAGGCGGTGCGCCTCATGCGCTCGGGCGCCGCCGATTACGTGACCAAGCCCTTCGAGATGGATGATTTTCTCGCGCGGCTCGGCGAGCTTCTGGTGCCGCGGGGCGCCGAGGAGGCCGGCACGCTGGGCGTCTCGCCGGCCATGCGGCAGGTGGAAACCCTGCTGCGCCGGGTGGCGCCGCTGCCGTCCAACGTGCTCATCACCGGGGAGACCGGAACCGGGAAGGAGGTGGCGGCGCGCTTCATCCACGCCCAGTCGCGGCAGGCGCACGCTCCGTTCGTGGCGGTCAATTGCGCCGCCATCCCCGCCGAGCTGATGGAGAGCGAGCTGTTCGGCCATGAGCGGGGCGCGTTCACCGGCGCCGGGCAGCGCCACCTCGGCTATGTGGAGCGCACCGGCGGCGGCACCCTGCTGCTCGACGAGATCGGCGAGCTGCGCCCCGACCTCCAGGCCAAGCTCCTGAGGCTGATCGAGAGCCGCACCTTCAAGCGGGTGGGCGGGGAGCGGGAGATTGCGTTCGAGGGCCGCATCGTCACCGCCACCAACGCCGATCTGGAGCAGCGGGTGGCGGGCGGGCAGTTCCGGGAGGATCTGCTCTACCGCGTGAACGTGATGAGCATCCGCATGCCGGCGCTGCGCGAGCGGCGGGAGGACATCGGCTGGCTCATGGAGCGCTTCTTCGCCGCGTTCAGCGGCTCGGCCGAGACCCGCCTGAGGGGGATCGGCGCCCTCGCCGAGGAGGCGGCGCTGCAGCACGCCTGGCCCGGCAACGTGCGGGAGCTGCGCAACCGCATGGAGCGGGCCGTCGCGCTGGCCCTCGGACCGTGGCTGATGCCGGGCGACCTGTTTCCCGAGCTGCTCGGATCGGAGGCGGAAGCCGCGACGCGCATCGGTTCGCTGGAGGCCGCGCGGCAGGATGCGGAGAAGCGGCATATCCTGCGCGCCCTGACGGCAACCGGCGGCGAGCTGTCCGCCGCCGCCCGGCTCCTGCGCGTCGGGCGCACCACCCTTTGGGAGAAGATGCGCCGCCTCGGCCTCGGCGGGGAGGGCTGACCGCCCGTTCGGATTTCCGGACGCACGGCGCCGCAGCATGTTCGGGAGGCCGGACGGGCCGGCCGAGGACCCCGCCGCAAGGCATTGAATCTCCATAAGAAGCCGGTCTGGCCCGGCCTCTGCAGAGCCCGCCTGATCCGAATGGACCAATGCGCTCTGGGAGGGGTTCCATGAACAGATGTCCCGGCCTCGTCGATGCCGGCCGCCGCCGGTTCCTGAGCGGCGCGGGCCTTGCGACCGCAGGCGCCGCCGTCGCCACCGTCCTGCCGGCGGAGGCCAAGACCCCGCCCTCGCTCGCTCTGGTCAAATATCCGGCGAGCCGCCTCGCCAATGTGAAGGATCTGAAGGTCAACGCGCCGCTGGAGGTGGCCTATCCCGATGCGAACGCGCCGGGCGTGCTGCTGAAGCTCGGCAGCCGCGTGCCGGGCGGCGC
The DNA here is from genome assembly GCA_017849325.1 of Xanthobacter autotrophicus. Taxonomy (GTDB): domain Bacteria; phylum Pseudomonadota; class Alphaproteobacteria; order Rhizobiales; family Xanthobacteraceae; genus Xanthobacter; species Xanthobacter autotrophicus_B. The sequence continues at coordinate 3,723 of JAFIHR010000406.1, forward strand.
CGGCCCGGACGGCGACATCGTTGGCTTCACCACGCTGTGCCCGCACAAGGGCTTTCCCCTCGCCTACGTCGCTACGGACAAGACGCTGAACTGTCCCGGCCACTATTCGCGCTTCGATTGCGAGAAGGGCGGCCAGCAGATCTGGGGGCAGGCGACGCAGAACCTGCCGCAATACGCCCTCCGGGTGGACGACAAGGGCGACATCTACGCCGAGGGTGTGGATGAGCTCATCTACGGCCGCCTGTCGAACGTGCTGTGAGGGAGGACACCATGGCTTACAAGCGCCAGATCGGCCAGTTGCCCATCATCCCGGCCAACGCCACCGTCCACAACGTGGTCTGCCACTACTGCATCGTCGGCTGCGGCTACAAGGCCTATAGCTGGGATGCCCGGTACGAAGGCGGCACGGCACCGTCCGACAATGCCTTCGGCGTGGACCTCTCCAAGCAGCAGCCGGCCGAGACCGCGGCCTGGTATGCGCCATCCATGTACAACATCGTCAAGCAGAACGGGCGGGACGTGCACATCGTCATCAAGCCCGACAAGGCGTGCGTGGTGAATTCCGGCCTCGGCTCCGTGCGCGGCGCGCGGATCGCCGAGATGAGCTACTCGCGCCAGCGCAACACCCAGCTCCAGCGCCTCACCGATCCCCTGGTCTGGCGCTACGGCCAGCTCCAGCCCACGAGCTGGGACGATGCGCTCGATCTGGTCGCCCGCGTGACCGCATCGGTGATCGCCGAGCAGGGCGAGGACGGCCTGTTCGTGTCCGCCTTCGACCATGGCGGAGCGGGGGGCGGATACGAGAACACCTGGGGCACCGGAAAGCTCTATTTCGGCGCCATGAAGATCAAGAACATCCGCATCCACAACCGTCCCGCCTACAATTCGGAGGTCCACGGCTCGCGCGACATGGGCGTGGGCGAGCTCAACAATTGCTATGAGGACGCCGAGCTTGCCGACACCATCGTGGCGGTGGGCACCAACGCGCTGGAAACCCAGACCAATTATTTCCTCAATCACTGGGTGCCGAACCTGCGCGGCACGTCCCTCGATAAGAAGAAGGCGGAGTTCGGCGCCGAGCCGGTGGCCAGGGGGCGCATCGTCATCGTCGATCCGCGCCGCACGGTCACGGTGAACGCCTGCGAGACGGAGGCGGGCAAGGAGAATGTGCTCCATCTCGCCCTCAATTCCGGCACCGACCTGATCCTGTTCAACGCCTGGCTCAGCTATGCGGTGGAGAAGGGCTGGATCGACAAGGCCTTCATCGCCGCCTCGACCCGCGATTTCGACAAGGCGGTGGCGGCGAACAAGGTGAGCATCGCCGAGGCCGCCCGCGTCACCGGCCTCAGCGAACAGGACATCGTCAAGGCCGTCACCTGGATCGCCGAGCCCAAGGCCGGCGGCGCCCGGCGGCGCACCATGTTCGCCTATGAGAAGGGCCTCATCTGGGGCAACGACAATTACCGCACCAACCAGGCCTACGTGAATCTCTCCCTCGCCACCGGCAACATCGGCCGGCCCGGCGGCGGCTGCGTGCGTATGGGCGGCCACCAGGAGGGCTATTCGCGCCCCTCCGACGGCTTCATCGGCCGTCCGGCGCCCTATGTGGACAAGCTGCTGCTCGACGGCAAGGGCGGGGTGCACCACATCTGGGGCTGCGACCATTACAAGACCACGCTCAACGCCATGGCCTTCAAGCGCAATTACAAGATGCGCACCGACCTGGTGAAGGACGCCATGAACACCGTGCCCTACGGCGACCGCGACGCCATGGTCGCCGCCATCATGGGGGCGATCCGCAAGGGCGGGCTGTTCAGCGTCGACATGGACATCGTGCCGACCCACATCGGCGAGGCCGCCCATGTGGTGCTTCCCGCCGCCACCTCCGGCGAGATGAACCTCACCTCCATGAACGGCGAGCGGCGCATGCGGCTCACCGAGCGCTACATGGACCCGCCCGGCCAGGCCATGCCCGACTGCCTCATCGCGGCGCGCATCGCCAATCACATGGAGCGGGTCTTCCGCGCGATGGGCAAGGCGGAGGCGGCCGACAAGTTCAAGGGCTTCGACTGGAAGACCGAGGAAGACGCCTTCATGGACGGCTACGCCCAGCACGAGAAGGGCGGCCAGTTCGTCACCTATGACCGCCTGCGGGTCATGGGCACCAACGGCTTCCAGGAGCCGGCCACGGCCTTCACCGACGGCAAGATCGTCGGCACCAAGCGTCTGTTCGCCGACGGCAAGTTCAGCAAGCCCGACGGCAAGGCGGTGTTCGCGGAAACCCAGTGGCGCGGCCTCCAGGCGCCCGGCAAGCAGGAGGAGAAGGACAAGTTCGCCTTCCTCATCAACAACGGGCGGGCGAACATCGTCTGGCAGAGCGCCTATCTCGACGTGGACAACGAGCTGGTGATGGACCGCTGGCCCTATCCCTTCATCGAGCTCAATCCTGAGGACATGGCCGAGCTCGGCCTCAAGAACGGCGATCTCGTGGAGGTCTACAACGAGAACGGTTCCACCCAGGCCATGGCCTATCCCACCCCCACGGCGAAACGGAAGCAGGCCTTCATGCTGTTCGGCTACCCGACCGGGGTGCAGGGCAACGTGGTCTCCCCCGGGGTGAACGAGTTCATCATCCCCAACTACAAGCAGACCTGGGGGAATATCCGCAAGATCGCCGACGCGCCGGAAGGCGTGCGGCATCTGACCTTCAAGTCGAAGGAATACATCTCCTGAAGGGCCATCCATCGGCCGGCGTCGCCACGCCGGCCGACGTCGTGCGCGCCCGCATCCCCGCGCGGACCGCCAACCGTGGGGCCGCGCCCGTGCCCGATCCGGTGCGCATCCGGCGGCACCGCTCGCCTGCGTAGAGGCACCGCCCGCCCGTCGCGCGGAGGCGGGTACGCGGGGTTAGGTGGGCGGGTCTGCCCACGGGTCGCGATCCGTCATCAAAGTGACGCAAAAGCCGAATACCTATTTGTCTGGAATTTTCGACACGACTGGAGCGCGCCACCCCCCGGCACGCTCGTACGTCGGCCGCGCCTGTGCCGCGGCCGCAATGGTGACATGACATGACTGAGGCGAGGCCGAGCTCCGACGCCGTCACCCGGATCTTCGACGCGCTGTCGCAATCCACGCGCGTCGAGGCCTTCCGGCTCCTGCTGCGCGCGCGGCCCTACGGCCTGCCGGCGGGGGACATCGCGCGCCTGCTGGCGGTGCCGCACAACACCATGTCCACCCACCTCTCGCTCTTGGAGCGCGCCGGCCTGGTGGAGGCCCGCCGCGAGGGGCGCTCCATCATCTATGCGGCGCGCCTGTCGCAGGCCGTGCCGGTTCTCGGCCTGCTCCTCGCCGAGATGGGATTGTCCCTCGCCAACCCCACGGGCGCCCTGGAACCCGCCTTTCCCCGCCTGCGTCCGCGCGCCGCCAACGACCGCACCTACAACGTCCTCCTGCTGTGCTCCGGCAATGCGGCGCGCTCTGTGATGGCGGAGGCGATCCTCAGCCGGGAAGGCAAGGGCCGGTTCCGCGCCTTTTCCGCCGGCAGCCACCCGAAGCGGCGGCCGCATCCCATGGCGCTGTCGCTGCTGCAGTCGCTCGGCTACGAGACGGCGGGCCTCGCCTCCAAGAGCTGGGATGCCTTCGCCGCGGGCGGCGCCCCGGCGATGGATTTCGTCATCACCACCTGCGATACGGCGGCGCGCGGCTCCGGCCCGGATTTTCCCGGGCATCCGCTCAAGGCCCACTGGGGCCTGCCCGATCCGATCCTGGTCGAAGGCGGCGAGGTGGAGCAGCGCTCCGCCTTCCTGGCCACCTACCGGCACCTTGCGGCGCGCGTCACCGCGTTCGTCAACCTGCCTTTCGAGCAGCTCGATCTTGCGTCCCTCAAGGAACGCCTCGCCGACATCGGCGCCATGGACGGCGCCACCGAACTGACGCTCAACGGCCAGGCCGCGGCCTGAAGGAGGAAACATGAGCGATGGGCGACTGTTCAACGTGCTGTTCCTTTGCACCGGGAACTCGGCGCGTTCCATCATGGGCGAATGCATCCTGAACCGGCTCGGCCTCGACCGGTTCAAGGCCTATTCCGCCGGCAGCCACCCCAAGGGGCAGGTGCATCCCGAGGCGCTCAAGCTGCTGACCGGGCTGCACTACGACGTGAGCGGCCTGCGCTCGAAGAGCTGGGAGGAGTTCGCCAAGCCCGGCGCGCCGGCCCTCGATTTCGTCTTCACCGTCTGCGACGACGCGGCCCAGGAGACCTGCCCGGTATGGCCGGGCCAGCCCATGACCGCCCATTGGGGCATTCCCGATCCGGCCGCCGTCACCGGGACGCCGTCGGAGGTCGCCCTCGCGTTCGCCGACGCCTACCGGATGCTCAACAACCGCATCTCGATCTTCACCGCGCTGCCGTTCCGCTCGCTCGACCGGCTCGCGCTGCAGAAGAAGCTCGACGCCATCGGCCAGGTGGGGGGCGCGGGCTCGCCCGCATCGGCGGCCTGATGTCCGCATCCGATCACAGCTCGGCCCGCCGCCTGGTCGCCGAAGCGCTGGGGACCGCCATCCTGGTCGCCACCGTGGTCGGCTCGGGCATCATGGCCGAGCAGTTGTCCGGCGGAAACATGGCGATCGCCCTGCTGGGCAACACCATCGCGACCGCCGCCATCCTGGTGGTGCTGATCACCATTCTCGGGCCGGTGTCGGGCGCCCACTTCAATCCCGCCGTGAGCCTCGTCTTCGCGGCCCGGCGGGAAATGCCGTGGAGCGATGTGGCGCCCTATATCATCGCCCAGTGCCTCGGCGGCGTCGCCGGCACCATCCTTGCCCATCTGATGTTCGATCTTGCGCCCCTGGTGGTCGGCATCAAGGGGCGCAGCGGGCCCTCCCAGTGGCTCTCCGAGGCGGTCGCCACCTTCGCGCTGGTGCTCACGATCCTCGGCGGGGTGCGCCATGCCAAGGCGGCCGTGCCGTGGCTGGTGGGCCTCGTCATCACCGCGGGCTACTGGTTCACCGCCTCGACCAGCTTCGCCAATCCCGCCGTGACCCTGGCGCGGGCCTTCACCACCACCTTCTCGGGGATCGCGTTGGCGGACGCGCCCGGCTTCATCGCCGCGCAGCTGGTCGGCGCGGCCGCCGGCGCGCTGGTGGCCGGACTGCTCTTTCCCGCCGCCACCCCGACGCTGGCGCGCGCTGCGCAGCCGGCCGAATAGCCCGCCGGGGAAGGTTCTCCGCCCCTTCAGCCGCAAGGCCGCCCCCGACCTCATCGCCGCCGCGCGCGGGCGCTTGAGCCCGCCCTGCCGCCGGCCCTCCGACCCCGCAGAAAGAGCCCCATGACCGACGCGCCCGAGATCACCATCTGGCACAATCCCGATTGCGGAACCTCCCGCAACACGCTGGCGCTCATCCGCAACGCCGGCGTCGAGCCGGGCATCGTCGAATATCTCAAGACGCCGCCGAGCCGGGCCGAGCTGAAGGATGCCATCGCGGCGGCGGGGCTCACGGTGCGCGCCGCCATCCGCCAGAAGGGCACGCCCTATGCCGAGCTCGGGCTCGATGACCCTGCGCTGGATGACGAGCGCCTGCTCGACGCCATGCTGGCCCATCCCATCCTCATCAACCGGCCCTTCGTCTTCACCCCCTGGGGCGTGCGCCTCGCGCGGCCGTCCGAAGTGGTGCTGGACATCCTGCCGCTGCCGCAGAAGGGGCCGTTCGCCAAGGAGGACGGCCAGCCGCTGATCGATGCGGAGGGACGGCGGATCGCCTGATCCCCGTACGGCGGACGCTCCGGGCGCCGGCGCATCGCCACGCCTCTGCGTGCGCCAGCGAAATGCGCCGGTCGCGTCTGCCGGCCCTGCAGCTGTTGTGCGCGCGGCCCGGGCCCGGTTATGTCGTGGCACGGGCGGCGAAGCCTCGATGGCCGTCGCGCGGCGTGGCGCGTCGCTGCCCCACGGCCGCCCGCCGGTCCGATGACGATCCTGGGAGTTCCATCCCGTGCCGCCGCTCAAGTGTCCCGACAGGCGTCCCCGCCGTGACCATCGGTGATCCGACCGGCGCCGCAACGCGCGCCGCCGCAGTGATGCCGCAGGCCGCGGCGCTGAGCGGCCGCAGCCGGTTCATCACCGGCCTCGGCATCGGCCAGATCTGTTCCTGGGGCTCGCTCTATTACAGCTTTCCCCTGATCGCCGCCGCCATGGAGCGCGAGCTCGGCTGGTCGAAGCCCGAGCTCTACGGCGCGGCCAGCCTCGGCCTCGCCCTTGCGGCCTTCGTCGCCTTTCCGGTGGGCGCGGCCATCGATCGGGGGCACGGCCGGCTGGTGATGGCGGCCGGCTCCGGCCTCGCCGGGCTCGCCCTCCTGGCCTGGTCGCAGATCCATGAGCTCTGGCTGTTCTATTTCCTCGTGGCGGTCATCGGCGGGCTCCAGGCCGCGACGCTCTATGAGCCGGCCTTCGCCGTGGTCGCCCGCCGCGCCGGCCCGGCGGGGGCGCGCGCCGGCATCACCGCGCTGACCCTGTGGGGCGGCTTCGCCTCCACCGTCTTCGTTCCGCTGATCCAGCTTCTCGTGGAAACGACCGGCTGGCGCGGCACCCTGATGGTCCTCGGCGCGGTGAACCTGCTGCTCTGCGCCCCGCTCTATGGCGCGGTGATCCGGCCCGGCGCCGATCATGCTCCGGTGCCGGCGCAGGGGCTGCCGCTCGCGGGGGCGATGACGGCGCGGCAGGCGCTCGCCCACGTCGCGCGGCTACCCGCCTTCTGGGCGCTGGCCCTCGCTTTCACCGCCTATGCCGCCACCTTTTCCGCCTTCACCTTTCACCTTTTCCCGCTGCTGCTGGAGCGGGGGTTCGCTGCGGCGAGCGTGGTGTCCGCCATGGCCGTCATCGGCCCGGCGCAGGTGGCGGGGCGCATCGCCATTTCCCTGTTCGCGCCCCGGGCGCCGGTGCGGCGCATCGGCTCCTGCGTGGTGCTGGCCTTTCCCGTCGCCATCCTCGCGCTGGCCG
>JAFIHR010000074.1 GCA_017849325.1 Xanthobacter autotrophicus
CAGCCCGGCAGCACGGTCGCCATCGTCGGCGCGGGTCCCGTCGGCCTCGCCGCGCTGCTGACGGCGCAATTCTACTCCCCCGCCGAGATCATCATGATCGATCTCGACGACAGCCGCCTGGAGGTTGCGCTCACCTTCGGGGCGACGCAGACCGTCAACAGCGGCCGCGAGAATGCGGTAGAGCGGGTGATGGCGCTGACGGGCGGCATCGGCGTCGATACCGCCATCGAGGCGGTCGGCATTCCGGCCACCTTCGTGCTGTGCCAGGACATCGTCGCCCCCGGCGGCACCATCGCCAACGTGGGCGTCCACGGCACCAAGGCCGATCTCCATCTGGAGCGGCTGTGGGCTCACAACATCACGCTCACCACCCGCCTGGTGGACACGGTGACCACGCCCATGCTCCTGAAGACGGTGCAGTCGAAGAAGCTCGACCCGGGCAAGCTGATCACCCATCGCTTCGCCCTCGCCGACATCCTCAAGGCCTATGAGACCTTCGAGACCGCCGCCCATACCAAGGCGCTCAAGGTCATCATCGGATAGGCCGTGCGGTGATATGGCCCCGGCCGGACACGCCTCTGGTAGCGCCGGCCGGGCCGAAGGTGTTCACGAACGATTCCTCACCCCGTCCGCAGCCCCCAGCACACGGCGATGACGTGGTCCATCACCGCCCGTACCCGCGCCGCGCGCCTCAGGTCCGGATGCACCAGCAGCCACAGCTCGCGCGCCAGCTCCTCATCGGCGGTGACGCGGACGAGATCGTCCACGGTGTCCGCCAGCACATGGGGCAAGGCGGCGAGGCCCATGCCCGCGCGGGCCGCCGAGATGAGGCTGGAGAGGTCGTTGCTCATGAAGACGATGGGGCGGCCGGCGGCCAGGCGTTCCAGCCACAGCTGCTGCGGTGACCGGGCCAGCTCCTCGTCGTAGCCGAGGAAGACGCGACCGGCCTCCGGCGTCGCATCCACATAGGCGCTGGCTCCGTAGAGGCCATAGCCGAAAGCGCCGAGCCGCCGGGCGATGAGCCCCTTCTCCCGCGGCCGCGAGAGGCGCAGCGCCAGATCCGCCTCATGCTGCGCGAGCCGCGCCGGCGCGGGCGTGCCGATCACGTCGAGCACCAGGCCGGGATGGCGCCGGAGCAGCGGGGCGAGGCGCGGCACCAGCCAGTGGCTGGCCAGCGCCGGCGGCGCGCTGATGCGCACCCGCCCCTCGATGCCCTCTCCCGAGCCGGAGGCGAGGCGCGCGACGCCATGCACCGCCTGCTCCACCCCCTGGGCCCGCTCCAGCAATTGCTCCCCCTCAGGGGTGAGGGCATAGCCGCGCGGCAGGCGGTCGAACAGCTTCAGGGACAGCGCCGCTTCAAGGCCGGCAATGCGCCGCGCCACGGTGGAGTGGTCGGCACCCAGCCGGCGCGCGGCCTCCGACAGGCTGCCGCTGCGGGCCAGCTCCAGGAAGAAGCGCAGGTCGTCCCAATCGAGCATGGTTCCCGATGCGAAATTTTCCCCAGCTCATGGGCATATATCTGGAATTCCCGCGCAGAGACAGCCTGCCTAGGGTCACCGAGACTCAAGGAGGGCCCCCATGACATCCGCGATCCCCGCCACCTTCGCCATCGAGCTGTCCGCGCCCGGCGGCATCGACTGCCTCAGAGCGGCAACGCGCCTGCTGCCAGCGCCCGGGGCCGGCGAGGTCCGCATCCGGCACACCGCCATCGGCGTGAATTTCGTCGACATCTATCACCGCACCGGCCTCTACCCGTCGGGCGCGCTGCCGGCGGTGCTCGGGGTCGAGGGCGCGGGCGAAGTGGAGGCCATCGGCCCGGAGGTCGCCGATCTCGCTCCGGGCGACCGCGTGGCCTATGCCGGCCTGCCGGTGGGCGGCTATGCGCAGGCACGCAACATCCCGGCCTCCCGCCTCGTGCCCATTCCGGAGGGGATCGACGATCGGACCGCCGCCGCGGCCATGCTGCGCGGCCTGACCACCCACATGCTGCTGCGCCGGGTCTATCCGGTGGGGCCGGGCACCACGCTGCTGGTGCATGCGGCGGCCGGTGGCCTGGGCCTGCTGCTCACCGCCTGGGCGAAGCGGCTCGGCGCGACGGTGATCGGCACCGCCGGCTCCCCCGCCAAGGCCGATCTCGCCCGCGCGCGCGGCGCCGACGACGTGATCCTCTACAAGGAGCAGGATTTCGTCGCCGAGGTCCGCCGCCTTACAGATGGGACGGGCGTCGACATGGCCATCGACGGCATCGGCGGCGAGACGCTCCTGCGCACCCTCGATGCGGTGCGCCCGTTCGGGACGGTGGCGAGCGTCGGCCAGGCGTCAGGTGCCCTGCCGGCGCTGTCCCTCACCGACATCGGGCCGCGGCGTTCCCTCAGCCTCGCCCGGCCGAGCGTGCTGGCCTATGCCAACGATCCGGGCGCCTACCAGCGGGCGGCGGCCGAGCTGTTCGATGAGATCGCGCGTAGCCTTCCCGTCACCATCGGCGCCGAGCTGCCCCTCGCCCGCGCCGCCGATGCCCACCGCATGCTGGAGCGCGGGGAGACCGCCGGCTCGCTGCTGCTGGTTCCATGAGAGCTTGAGGGGCGCGAGCCCCGCTCTGTCGCGAACCTAGCCGACGCCCACCGCGCGGACGGTGGGCTCCTCTTCGGCGCGGCGGTCCATCGCCTCGATGCCGACGGACATCTCCTTGAACTCGGCCTCGCCATAGAGGGTGGCGAAGGCGGCATCGGAGGCATCGCGGCCGACGCCGATGCGCACCAGCCCCTGCAGCGCGGCCTGCCGCGTGGCATCGAACAGAAACCATTCACCGCCGAGATAGGCCTCGAACACGGCATGGAAATCGGGCGGATCGAGCTGCCACGCGTAGCCGCTGGCGAAGCGCGCGGGGATATTGAGAGCGCGGCAGAAGCTGATGCCGAGGTGGGCGAAGTCGCGGCACACGCCGGCCCGCAGCACCATGGTGTCGTAGGCCGAGGTCTGGGCGTCGCTGGAGCCGCGCACGTAATCCACGTGCTCATGGATCCAGTTGCAGATGGCGGTGACGCGCGCGTGCCCCGGATCGATCGTGCCGAACTCGCGGCGCGCGAAGCGCCCCAGCAGGTCCGACTGGCAGAAGCGGCTCGGATTGAGATAGGGCAGGATGTCGAGGGGCAGTTCGCCCACGGGCACCTCGGGAATGGCGTCGGGCGCCCGGTCGATCATGTTGACCTCCACATCGCCCGCATAGGCGACATGGAACGGTCCCGGCTCCGCCGTCACCCGCAGGAACCGGCTGCCGCCCTCATCCTCGGCGAAGCGCTCGATGGGATAGGCCGGGTGAAGGGTGAGCGCCTCCGCGAGGATGCGCTGGCGGCGCAGCGCCGCAGCCTCGACGTTGAGGATGAACACGGTGGGCGTCTTCACCTCGTAGTCGATGGTCGATCGCACGGCAAAGCGCATTCCCGCCCCCTTTCCTTGCCCCGGTGGACAGGGAGAGGACTCCCGGGGCAGGCCGCTGGTTCCCGGCGGATCACTGCCGGTGCAGGACCGCGATGGAGGCCATCATGCCCTTATCCTCATGCTCGAGGATATGGCAGTGATAGACGAAGGTGGGCGGCTCGCCGTCGGTCTCGTCGAGCTGCGTCCCCATGAAGGGGATCGTGACTTCGATCATGCCGCTGACGTCGAGATACGGCTTTTTCAGGTCCTGCGCCGCATAGGTCGAGCCCGACCCGTCGCACCGCGCCGGGACGAAGGTGCCGGCGCTCTTCAGGGGCGTGTCGGGCGCCAGGAACTGCTCGCCGGAGAGGGTATAGGCCCGCGGTCCTTCTTCCGGCAGCGCGGCGATGGCCTTCAGGCTTCCCGCGCAGGAGCTGCGGCCGCGGGGCACCACGATGGTGTCGTGCTGCAGCTCGGCCTCGCCTCCGGAGAAGATCAGCTCCTCGGGCAGCACCTGCGCGTCGAGCGGCGACGGCACGCGCCACACCGGACGGTCCGAGGCATCGCGCGCTACGGTGAACTTCACCTGATGGATGTGGAAGTTGTGCACCTCGTCGGAGATGTTGACGAGCTGCCAGGTCTCCCGGTGCCCCGCCTCGACGCAGAGATCGACCTTTTCGTCGGCCATGGACATGAGGTGGAGCCGCACCGGATTGGTGTCCGGATCGATCAGGTGGCCGGTGAGGTCCGATTCCGAGCCGTCGGGATGCAGCACGCTGGTTCCGAGCACGAAATCCTCCACATCTTCATTGGTGAAAGGATTGATGCCCTTGAAGATTCCGAAATAGAGCCGCCGCTTGTCGCCGGGTGCGAGATGGATCGCATAGTGCGCGGCATCGCCGCCGGCGAGCCGGCAGCGCGAGGCGATCTGCGGCGTCGGAACCACCTGCGGCGCCAGCGATTCCAGGGCCGCCATCGGCTGCGACGGCGGCGGCGAGACCATGGCCACCAGGGGCTCCGCGGCCGAGGGGACGGAGATGCGCGCGAGAGCGACCTGCGGCCAGGTATCCGCATCGCTCGGCGCGTAGCCGGCCTGGAACTCGTCGCTCACGATCTGATAGGTCGCGCCCCCGGTGCAGGGCTTGGGGCAGAGCTGGGCCGCATCGATCAGCAGGTCGGCCCGGCTCGCCGGCATCAGCAGGACCTCGCGGGCGGACTTGACCGGCGCCTCGCCGTTGCCCCTGGCGATGTACCCGGCCCCATCCATGCTCAGGATGGAGAATTTCGGCGAGAAGCCATAGGGCGCCGCCACCGTCTCGTCATCGAAGGAGCGCCGGAGCGACAGCTTGTAGGTGATGTTGGCGGACGCATTCTGGATGCGCAGCAGCTGGTAGGGGTGATCGGCGTCGAACGCGATCTCCGGATAGCGCTGGCCGTTGAGGGTGAACACCCAGCGCGGGCCGAGATCATCGTCGCCGGGCGCGTCGATGGCCGTGCCCGCGGGGGTGGTCATGCCGGTGGCATTGAGGGGCACGCATTGCCCCACATTGTCGCCCGCCCGCTCGTTGCCCTGGCAGAAAGCGGGATCCTGATCGGCGTTGTTGAGCCAGGTGCCGCCGGGCCCGCCCACATGGACGAGCTGGGCATCCTTCAGCAGGATGTTCCGGACCCGGGTCTTGGCCTTGAGCCGCTCGGAGACCTGCTGGTTGCAGGTCTGGCTCGCCGGATCGACCGACAGGCAGAGCTCGCGCAGCGGGTCGCCCGCCAGGATCATGCCCGCCATGCCGAGCGAGACCTGGGCCTTCGCGATCCCGTGGACGTGGGGATGGAACCAGTTGATGCCATAGGGCTGGCCGACCCGGGCGCTCGATGGCGATGTGCGTTCCGCCAGATTGTCGGCGAACCGCATGGTGGCGCCGACCACGTGGCCCCCCGCCGGCGGCACAAAGCCCGAAGCCCCGGTCACGCAGTCGAAGATGTAGTCGCCGTAGAGGTTCTTGGCCGGGTCCGGCAGGCGCGTGGCATAGGGCTTCACCAGCAGCCCGTGGGTGTGCAGGTTGAAGAGGCCGGCCTTCGATCGCCAGCCGTCCGTGTCCGACCAGTCGCTCTCATCCATGCAGTGCGGCATGGCCGGCGCGGCCCCCGCG
>JAFIHR010000407.1 GCA_017849325.1 Xanthobacter autotrophicus
CCGGCGTGCCGCTGCAGCTCGCCCGGACGCCCGAGACCATCACCGCCGCGCTGATCGCGGTGGGGGCGGGCTGGTCGGTGGCCACGGTGGGCGCCACCGCCATGATCTACGCCCGGGGGGTGCCCAGCCGGCTGGCGCTGGCGCTGCACGACGGCGGGCTCTTCCTAGCCGCCATCCTCGGCGCGGCCTCCGGCGGCCTGCTGTTCTGACGGGACGGTTCCGGCGAAGGCGTGCTCAGCGCACCCAGAAGCGCGGCAGGAGCAGCACCAGCGTGGTGATGATCTCGAGCCGTCCCAGCATCATGGCGAGGGTCAGCAGCCAGATGGCCGGATCAGGCAGCGCCGCGTAATTGGAGGCCGGGCCCACCACCGGCCCGAGGCCCGGGCCCACGTTGGACAGGCAGGCGATGGTCGCCGAATAGGCGGTGAGGAGATCGAGGCCCATCAGGTTGAGGATGACGGCCACCACCACGAAGGTGGACAGGTAGAGAAACACGAAGCCCAGCACCGAGGCCACCACGTCGTCGGCCACCGGCACGCCGCCGTAGCGCAGCGGAAACACGCCATGGGGGAAGGTCACCCGCCGCAGGTGCTGGCGCAGCGCCTTGCTGGTGATGGCGACGCGCAGCGCCTTGATGCCGCCCGAGGTCGATCCGGTGCAGCCGCCGAAGAACATCAGCACGAAGAACAGCGCGTTCGAGGCGGTGCCCCAGTTGGTGTAGTCCACCGACATGAAGCCGGTGGTGGAGATCAGCGACGACACCGTGAACAGCGCGCCGCGGAACGCCGTCTCGCCCGACGCCACGCCCTGCAGGGTCTGCTGGATGAACGAGGCGACGGTGAACAGGGCGACGATGAACAGGAACAGCCGCACCTCGGGATTGGTGAACAGCCGCACCGGATCGCCGGTGAGCGCGCGCACGTAGAGCGGGAAGGGCAGGGCCGCCACCAGCATGAAGACGATCGCCACATAGTCCACCGCCGGGCTGGCGAAGGCGCTCATGGAGCTGTCGGAATTGGCGAAGCCGCCGCTCGACAGGGTGGACATGGCGAGCGTGATGGAATCAAACGTGCCGAGGCCGGCCAGCGCATAGGCCACGGCGCACGCCACGGTGAGCAGCACATAGGCGGCGAGCAGCCCCTTGGCGATGGTGCCGGCGCGCGGCATCAGCTTCTCGGACTTGTCGGACGATTCGGTGCGGAAGAGCTGCATGCCGCCGATGGACAGCACCGGCAGCACCGCGATGGCGATGGCGATGATGCCGATGCCGCCGAACCAGTGCAGCATGGCGCGCCAGAGCAGGATGCCCGGCGCCTGGTTCTCCAGCCCCGACATGACGCTGGCGCCGGTGGTGGTGAGGCCGGACATGCTCTCGAAGATGGCGTCGGCCACCGACAGGCGCGCCGATCCCCACATGAAGGGCAGGGCGGCGAACACGGTGAGCACCACCCAGACGCTGGTGGTGAGCAGGAAGGCCTGGCGCAGGTCGAGCTTGCGGCTGTCGGACGAGCGCCCGGACATCCACAGCAGCACGCCCACGAACACGGTGATGGCCGAGGCGCCGACGAACGCGCTCTGCCCCCCGGAGTGGGTGGCGAAATCCATCGCCGCCGGAATCAGCATGCTGCCGCCGAGGATGGCGAGCAGGATCCCCAGGGTCGCCGCCACGGGGCGCAGGTCGAGCACGGAAACCGCCTGTGCCTCGACCGTGGGGATGCGCGCCGTCGGCATCAGGCGGCGCCTTCCGTCAGTTCAGCACACGCCGTGCATCCGGCGCATCGAGCGAAAAGGCCGGGATCTCGATGGAGAAGCCTTCTCCGCCCTCGGTCTGCATGTCGTAGCGCCCGCTCATGATGCCGGTGGCCGTGTTGAGCGGCACCCCGCTGGTATATTCGAACTTGCCGCCCGGCGGCAGGAGGGGCTCCTCGCCGACGACGCCGACGCCATGCACCTCCTCCACATTGCCGTGGCCGTCGGTGATGTACCAATGGCGGGCCTTCAATTGCACGGTTTCCTGGCCGAGATTGGACACTTCAATGGTATAGGCCCAGAAATAGCGGCCCTGATCCGGCTCCGAGCGCTCCGCCACATAACGCGGCGTCGCGGTGACCTGAATCTCCCGAGTGGTGGCGCGGTACATACCCGCTCGAGCTCCCCGTTCGCGCGGGAGAAAATGCTCCCGACAAAATACCAAATGAACCCGGCGCGGAACCCGGGCGCAAGCCCGCGTCGCCGCGTCTGCGACAGGTATGGACTACGCGCGGAGCGCCGCCAAGCCCCGCGTCAGGTCGGCGATGAGATCGTCGGGATGCTCGAGCCCGACCGAGAGCCGCAGCAGGCCGTCGCCGATGCCCATTTCGGCCCGCGCCTCGGGCGTGAAGCGCTGATGGGTGGTGGTTGCGGGGTGGGTGATGAGGCTCTTGGCGTCGCCGAGATTGTTGGAGATGCGGATCACCTGGAGCGCGTTCACGAAGCGGAACGCCGCCTCCTTGCCGCCGTCGACGGTGAAGGTGACGAGGGTGCCGCCGCCGGTCATCTGCCGCCGCGCCAGGGCGGCCTGCGGATGATCGTCGCGGAAGGGATAGAGCACGGTCGCCACGCCGGGCGCGCCGGCCAGCGCATCGGCGACCCGCGCCGCGCTCGCCTGCATCCGCTCGACGCGGACCGCCAGGGTCTCCAGCCCCTTCAGCATCACCCAGGCGTTGAACGGCGAGAGCGAGGGCCCGGTCTGGCGCAGGAAGGTCTGGAGCTGGTCGTCGAGGAAGGCCTTCGACGACAGGATCATGCCGCCGAGGCACCGTCCCTGCCCGTCCACATGCTTGGTGGTGGAATAGACCACCACGTCGGCGCCGAGCTCGAAGGGGTGCTGCAGCAGGGGGGTGGCGAACACATTGTCCACCACCAGCCGCGCCCCGGCGCTATGGGCGATCTCCGCCACCGCGGCGATGTCGATGATCTCCAGGGTCGGGTTGGTCGGGCTTTCGAGGAACAGGATGCGGGTCTGCGGCGTCACGCCGGCGCGCCAGGCGGCAAGGTCGGTGCCGTCCACCAGGGTGACCGAGACGCCGAAGCGCGGCAGGAAGTCCTCCAGGATCCAGCGGGAGGAGCCGAACAGCGCCTTGGCCGCCAGCACGTGGTCTCCCGCCTTGAGCTGGCAGAGCAGCGCGGCATTGACCGCCGCCATGCC
>JAFIHR010000075.1 GCA_017849325.1 Xanthobacter autotrophicus
CTCTTCCGCCTACTCGGCGACATCTTCCGCCTTGCCGCGCCCTATTTCCGCAGCGAGGAGCGCTGGAGCGCCATCGGCCTGCTCGGCGCCGTCATCGGCCTGGAGCTGGCCTGGGTGTTCGCCACCGTGCTGCTCAACAAGTGGAACGTGGCCTTCTACAACGCCATCCAGGACAAGGATTTCGACGCCTTCAAGCAGCAGCTGCTGATCTTCTGCGGCATTGCCGCGGGGGCCATCGTGGTGGCGGTGTATCAGGTCTATCTCAAGCAGTGGCTGGAGATCCGCTGGCGGCGCTGGCTCACCCGGCGCTATCTCGACCACTGGCTGTCCGACGACGTGCACTACCGCCTGCGCCTCACCGGCGATTCTGCCGACAATCCGGACCAGCGCATCGCCGAGGACGTGCAGGCCTTCATCAGCCGCACCATCTCGGTGGGAGTGGGCCTGCTCGGCACCATCGTGTCGCTCATCTCCTTCAGCGTCATCCTGTGGGGCCTGTCGGGGCCGCTGGCGGTCTCGCTGTTCGGCACCGAGATCAACATTCCCGGCTACCTGTTCTTCGCCGCTTTGCTCTATGCGATGCTCGGCACCTATATCGCCCACCGCATCGGCCGCCCCCTCGTCCGCCTCAACTACGACCAGCAGCGCTACGAGGCGGACTTCCGCGTCGATCTCGTGCGGGTGCGCGAGAACGGCGAGCAGATCGCCTTGCTCAACGGCCAGCGCGCCGAGGATCTGAAGCTCGAAGGCCGGTTCTCCCGCATCTGGGGCAATTTCTTCGATCTCATGCGGGCGCAGAAGCGGCTCACCTGGTTCACCGCGGGCTACGACCAGATCTCCACCATCTTCCCCTTCGTGGTGGTCTCGCCCGCCTATTTCGCCGGGACCATCCCGCTCGGCCAGCTGATGCAGACCGCCTCGGCCTTCGGCTCGGTGCAGGGCTCCTTCTCCTTCTTCGTGTCGAGCTACGTGACGCTCGCCGAATGGACCTCGGTGGTGAACCGGCTCACCGGCTTCGAAACTGCCATGGCCGAGGCCCGCGCGGCGACCCGTACCCCCGCCTTCGCCCAGGCGGCGGACCCGGCCGGCCCGGCGCTGGGCCTCACCACGGTGGACGTGCGCCTGCCCACCGGGGCGACGCTCCTGACCGCCGACGGCATCACCGTGGACCACGGCGAGAGCGTGCTGGTGACCGGCCCCTCGGGCGCCGGCAAATCCACCTTGCTGCGCGCCATCGCCGGGGTCTGGCCCTACGGCAGCGGCACCATCGCCAAGACCAGCGGGCACAAGGTGATGGTGCTGCCGCAGAAGCCCTATGTGCCGACCGGACTGCTCGCCGCCGCCCTCACCTATCCCGCGCCGGCGGAGAGCCAGCCGACCGAGGCCCTTGAAGCGGCCCTCGGCGACGTGGGCCTCGGCGCCCTTGTGCCGCGGCTCGGGGAATCGGCGCTGTGGCCGCACATCCTCTCGCTGGGCGAGCAGCAGCGGCTGTCCCTCGCCCGCGCCCTTCTGGACGAGCCCGACATGCTGCTGCTCGACGAGGCCACCTCCGCCCTCGACGAGCGTTCCGAGGCCGCGCTCTATGCCCTGCTGCGGCAACGCCTGCCGGCGGCGACGGTGATCTCCATCGGCCATCGCGGCACCCTGGTGGACTTCCACGACCGGGTGCTGCACCTCGACGGCACCACGGCGCCGCGGCAGCTCACGCCCGCGTCCCCGTCGGCGCCGCTCGCCCTCATCCCGGGCTGAGCAGCCCCCGCGCCCGCCACATGGCAGCCATGTGGCGGGCGAATCGGCGCCGGGCGCGGCGGATGGGCGCTTCCATCTCCTCCCCCATGGCACTAGACCGAACAGGCGCCGCCTGAGCCGGCCGCCCCGCGCCAGACTTCAGAAGGGGGATCCCGTGACACCCGACACCGCCGCCGCAGGGCGCAAGCCGAGCGACCTCCTCTATTACTTTCTGGCGGTGCTGGTGGGCGCGGTGGGCGGCGTGATCGGGGCGGTGTTCCACATCGCGGTGGAAAAGGCGATGACCTGGCCCGAGCACCTGCGGCCCTATCTCGAGGGGCCCTGGCACCTCGTCTTCCTGGCCGCCATCTCGACCGCCATGGTGCTGATCTCGGTGGCGATGGTGCGCGCTTTCGCCCCGGAGGCCGCCGGCTCGGGCGTGCAGGAGATCGAGGGCGCCCTGGAAGGGCTGCGCGACGTGCGCTGGAAGCGCATCCTGCCGGTGAAGTTCTTCGGCGGCGTCCTGGCGCTGGGCTCGGGCCTCGTGGCCGGCCGGGAGGGACCGACCATCCATATGGGCGCCTCGGTGGCCAAGGCGGTGAGCGAGGTCTTCAAGCTCGACACCCGCGACGGGCGCGGCCTGCTCGCCGCCGGCGGCGCGGCCGGGCTGGCGGCCGCCTTCAACGCGCCGCTCGCCGCCATCCTGTTCGTCATCGAGGAGACGCGGCGGCAGTTTCCCTACGGCCTGCGCACCTACAGCGCGGTGATTCTCGCCTCGGCCACCAGCGCCGTGGTCACCGAGCTGATCGGCGGCTCGGGCCCGGACATGCTGCTCGACGCGCCGGAGATGCCGCTCGCCACCCTGCCCGCCTTCGTCGGCCTCGGGGTGATCCTCGGCGCCGTGGGCGTCCTGTTCAACCGCTGCCTCATCCTCGCCCTCGACGGCGCGCGCCAGGTGAGCCTGAAGGTGTCGCCCTATCTGGTGCCGCTGGTGGTCGGCCTCGCCATCGGCCCGCTGCTCATCCTGCGGCCGGAGGCCACGGGCGGCGGCGAGGCGCTGGCGGTGTCCCTCGCCACCGTCAACCTGCCGGCGCTGACCCTCGCGGGCATCGTGCTGATCCGCTTCGTCATGACCATGGCGAGCTATTCCACCGGCGTGCCGGGCGGCATCTTCGCGCCCATCCTGGCGCTCGCCACCGCCGTGGGCGTGCTCTACGGCACCCTGCTCGATGCGGTGATTCCCCTGCCCGACGGCGTGCTGCCGGCGCTGGCGGTGGCCGCCATGGGCGGGCTGTTCTCGGCCACGGTGCGCGCCCCCCTGGTGGGCATGGTGCTGGTGGCGGAACTGACGGGCGCCTACGCGCTCATGGTGCCGGTGATTCTCACCTGCGTGTGCGCCAACCTGGTGGCCGAGGCGCTCGGCGGACGGCCGGTCTACGAGGTGCTGCTGGAGCGCACCCTGCGCATTTCCGGCTTCACCCCGCGCGGCCCGCTTCCGGCCCAGGAACCCATCGGCGGATGGGACGAGCGCGAGCGCCTGCAACGCTGAGGAGCGCCGCCCCCTGGCCGTCCCGCCGGCGCCGACCGGACAAATTTTTTCATCAGGGGTCTGGAATCCGCGGCCCGATCGCACATTTGTATAGTGAAGCGATCAAATCCCCCCATTTATCGCTTCAGTGACGCGGTCGCCTCCCCCCGGCGGCCGCGTCGCACACATTCCAGCCTGCCCCTGAAGCCATATCCGAGCCTGCGCTTCGCCCCTTGCGTTGTGCTACATCAAGACCCGCGACTTTCGGCCAAGTTAGGCTAATGTCGCGTCGCCGGAACGGCTGAAGAGAGGCCTCACCCATGATCAGGGATATTCTCGTCAATCTCGCGCAGGGGACCGAGAAGGACGTCGCCGTCCAGTATGCCGCCAGCCTTGCGTCGGAATTCGGCGCCCATCTGACCGGACTCGCGGTGTCCTACGAGATCGATGTGCCCCCCTTCTACATGGGCGCCCTGCCCACCGACTTCATCGACGCCCAGGTGGTGGAGAACAGGGCGGCCGCGGAAAAGGCCGTGGACGGCTTCAAGGCCACCGCCGACAAGGCCGGCGTGCCGTATGCGGTCGCGACCATGACCGCCTCCCTCGGCATCGCCGCCAACCGGCTCGCCGACATGGCGCGGCTCTACGACCTGACGGTGCTGGCCCAGCCCAATCCCGACCTGCCGGGACCGGAGGAGGTGCTGGCCGAGACCGCGCTCATGGAATCGGGCCGCTCGATCCTGGTGGTGCCCTATGTGCAGACCCGGCCGTTCACCGCCGAGAAGGCGGTGGTGGCGTGGGACGGCAGCCGCGCCTCCGCCCGGGCGCTGGCCGAAGGCCTGCCGCTGCTGCACCGCTGCAAGGCGGTGGAGGTGTTCCGGGTGCTCGGCATCCACGATGATGGCGATGAGGAGGGCCCGGAGGTGGTGCGCCATCTCACCCGCCACAACCTTTCCGCCCAGGTGCGCAAGCTGACGGTGAGCTCCGGCGGCTCCATCGCCTCCGCCATCCTCAACGAGGTCTCCGACCAGGGCGCCGATCTGCTGGTGATGGGCGGCTACGGCCACTCCCGCCTCAAGGAGATGGTGCTCGGCGGGGTGACCCGCGAGATCCTCTCCAGCATGACCGTGCCGGTGCTGATGGCGCACTGACGGCCGGCGCGGCACCGGGCCACAACGCTTCCAGACGCAAAAACGCCGCCCCGAGGGCGGCGTTTTCCATTGCGATCACGCGAGGAGCAGCGCGGCGGCACCACCCGTCCGCGCCTCCGGGCTCACTCGTCGGCGTGCTCGTCGTCGTCGGTGCCCTCGGTCTTCTTCGAGCCGCCGAGCTTGGCGAACACGGTCTCGAGGTCGAGGGATTCGCGCCCGCGCCCGCGTCCGGCCGGCTCGTGGTCCAGGTCGTCGGCGCCGGTGGTGACCTCGGACGGCAGCAGGGTCGCGCCGCGATCCTCGGCCACGGCGGCAGGACGGTCCTTGGCGGCCTTCTGCACTTCCATGTCGAGGTCGATCTGGCTGCACAGGCCGAGCGTCACCGGGTCCATGGGGCTGAGCTGGGGCGAGTTCCAGTGGGTGCGGTCCTTGATGGACTGGATCGTCGCCTTGGTGGTGCCCACCAGGCGGATGATCTGCGCATCCTTGAGCTCGGGATGGTTGCGCAGCAGCCAGAGGATGGCGTTGGGCCGGTCGTGGCGGCGCGACACCGGGGTGTAGCGCGGGCCGCGGCGCTTCTTCTGCTCGGGCAGGCGCACCTTGGGGTCGAGCAGCTTCAGGCGGCGATGGGGATCCTTCTCGGCCAGCGCGATCTCATCGCGGGAGAGCTGGCCGGTTGAAATGGGATCGAGCCCCTTGATGCCCTGCGCCACCTCGCCATCGGCGATGCCCTTCACCTCCAGCGGATGCAGCTTGCAGAACTCGCCGATCTGCTCGAACGACAAGGCGGTGTTGTCCACCAGCCAGACGGCGGTGGCCTTGGGCATCAAAGGTGTATTCGTCGACATGGCGGCCTCTGAGGCTTGGTGATTGGGACACGTCGCGGGGATAAGCATCCTCTCTGGTCGCCCCGGGCCGCGGGGCGGACCGCGAGACGTATCGCGATGTCCGGAATGCCCATAACATAGTCGCGCCGGGCATCAGTTGCAAATGCCCTGTGCAGATCCCGCGGCCTCGCCCGGGGCGATATGCAGCGCGGGACCAAGGCGCGCGGCGGCCGGGGGTGGTCCGCGCTCCGGGTCGGCCAAGATCGAGGGCGCGGCACGGCCATCGCTGCGCCGCCCTTTCGACAGGCAGCCCTTGACAGGCGGCGGCGCGCGGCGCCATCCCATCTCCTGTCATGCCCGATCAGATGCCGACGCCAGACGCCGCCGCGCCGACCGCCGCCACCCGGCCGCCCCTGCGCATCCTGCTTTGCGCGCCGCGCGGCTTCTGTGCCGGCGTGGTGCGGGCCATCGACGTGGTGGAGCAGGCGCTCGCCCTCTATGGCGCGCCGGTCTATGTGCGCCACGAGATCGTGCACAACAAATACGTGGTGGAGAGCCTGAGGCGCAAAGGCGCGGTCTTCGTCGAGGAGCTCGACGACGTGCCGGACGGCGCGGCGCCCGTGGTGTTCTCTGCCCATGGCGTGCCCCGCGCGGTGCCCGAGGCGGCCGACGCGCGCCGCCTGTTCGCCATCGACGCCACCTGCCCGCTGGTCACCAAGGTGCATCGCGAGGCCATCGTGCATCACCGCAAGGGCCGCGACATCCTGCTCATCGGCCACAAGGGCCATCCCGAGGTGGTGGGCACCATGGGCCAGCTGCCGGCGGGCGCCATCACCCTGATCGAGACCGTGGAGGACGCCCGCGCCTTCGCCCCGCGCGATGCCGGCACCCTCGCCTATGTGACGCAGACCACCCTCTCGCTCGACGATACGGCGGAGATCGTCGCCGTGCTGAAGGCGCGCTTCCCGGCGCTCAGCGAGCCCCACAAGGAGGACATCTGCTATGCCACCACCAACCGCCAGGAGGCGGTGAAGGCGGTGGCCCCCAAGGTGGATGCCCTGATCGTGGTGGGCGCCCCCAATTCCTCCAATTCGCAGCGCCTGCGCGAGGCGGCGGAGCGCGCCGGCTGCGCCCGCTCGGTGCTGGTGGAGCGCGCCGGCGACATCGACTGGACCATGTTCGGCGCCATCGCGAGCCTCGGCATCACCGCCGGCGCCTCGGCCCCCGAGGTGCTGGTGGAGGAGATCATCGACGCCTTCGCCGCACGCTATGCCGTGGAGGTCGAGACCGTGACGTCCAAGGAAGAGGACGTGGTCTTCCCGCTCCCCCGCGCCCTGCGCCCGAACGCTGCGGAGTAGAGCGTGGCGGTCTATACGGATGTCACCGCCGGCGCCCTCGCCGATTTCCTCGCCCGTTACGATATCGGGACGCTCACCTCCTATCACGGCATCGCCGAGGGGGTGGAGAACTCCAATTTCCTGGTGCAGACCACGAAGGCCACCTTCATCCTCACGCTCTATGAGAAGCGCGTGGCGCGCGAGGACCTGCCCTTCTTCATCGGCCTGATGCAGCATCTGGCGGCCCACGGCCTCTCCTGCCCGCAGCCGGTGGCGGCGCGGGACGGCGCCATGCTGGGCGAGCTGGCCGACCGGCCGGCGGCCATGGTCACCTTCCTGCCCGGCGTCTCGGTGCGCCGGCCCACCGCCGCCCATTGCCTGGAGCTGGGGCGCGGCCTCGCCAAGATGCATCTCGCCGGCGCCGACTTCGCCCTGAAGCGGGCCAACGCCCTCTCGGTGGGCGGCTGGCGGCCCCTGTTCGAGGCCGCCCACGGCCGCGCCGACGAGGTGGCGCCGGGCCTGTCCGCCACCATCGCCGACGAGCTCGGCGAGCTGGAGAGCCATTGGCCGGCCGGCCTGCCCGAGGGGGTGATCCACGCTGACCTCTTCCCCGACAACGCCTTCTTCCTCGACGAGCGGCTCTCGGGGATCATCGACTTCTATTTCGCCTGCAACGACCTCCTGGCCTACGACGTGGCCATCTGCCTCAACGCCTGGTGCTTCGAGCCGGACGGCGCCTACAACATCACCAAGGGCCGCGCTTTGCTGGCGGGCTATGAGAGCGCCCGGCCGCTGACGCCGGAGGAAGGCGCCGCCCTGCCGCGCCTTGCCCGCGGTGCGGCGCTGCGCTTCCTGCTCACCCGCCTCGTGGACTGGCTGAACGTGCCGGAAGGCGCCCTGGTGCGGCCCAAGGATCCGCTGGAATATCTGAAGAAGCTGCGCTTCCACCGCGCCGTGGAGACCGCGCGCGACTACGGCCTCGCCGCATGAGCGACGGGGACGCCAGGCCCAAGGTGGAGATCTTCACGGACGGCGCCTGCTCCGGCAATCCGGGTCCTGGCGGCTGGGGCGCGCTGCTGCGCAAGGGGACCCACGAGAAGGCGATCAAGGGCGGCGAGGCGCTCACCACCAACAACCGCATGGAGCTGACCGCCGCCATCTGTGCCCTCGACGCGCTGACCAAGCCCTGCGTCGTCGATCTCAACACCGACAGCGAATATGTGAAGAACGGCGTCACCAAATGGATGGCGGGCTGGAAGCGCAACGGCTGGCGCACCGCCGACAGGAAGCCGGTGAAGAATCAGGACCTCTGGGAGCGCCTTGACGAAGCGCTGAAGCGCCACGAGGTGCGCTGGCACTGGGTGAAGGGCCATGCCGGCCATCCCGAGAACGAGCGTGCCGACGAGCTGGCGCGCGAAGGCATGGCCCCGTTCAAGCTCAAGCGCGCGCTGGGCGAAGGCGGCGGCTGAACAAGGAGCGACGCCAGCGGGCGAAAGCCGGGCAGCGCCGGCATGGGCTTCAGGCGACGGCGCGCTTGGTTCGCTCGATCAGGCCTAAGACCGTGCCGGCATTTTCAATGGCAAGGAATGCTGGCCGGGAATCGGAGGAGGTCGAAAACCGTGATCCTCCCCAACCCATCGGCTCCTGACCGAACAGGATCGTTCCACGCCTGCCGCGCTCGCGCAGCTCGATGCTCCCCATATTGGCAAGGCTGACCGACTGGAAGCGGCTCCAGGGTCCGCCCCGCCAGATGAGCGCACGCTGGTCGGTGACCGCATAGAAGGTGCGTGCGCGCAGGTAAGCGTCGAGCAGCAGGCGCCCGAACACCATGTAGAAGCCCACCGCATAAAATGGCACAAAGAACAGATAATCCAACGGATTATCGCTGAAACTCGCCCTGAGCGACGCCGAAACGGCGAAACCGGTCCAGATCAGCGCGAAGGGAATTGTGAAAAGATCGCTCCAGACGAAAAGGAACCCCTGCTTCGGCCGCCCGCTCCACAGAATGCGTTCCCCGGGCAGGAGCTTGTCCGCCAGCATCCGTTGCATTTCGAATCGCATCGCCACTCCACGAACTGCAACCTGTGATAGGCGATGGAGGAGCAAAAAGGAAGGGCGGCGGTACCGCCCTTCCGGCACCGCCGCCCCGATGGTTCCCTTGCCCGCGGCTCAGGCCTACTTGCCGCGCTTGAACTGGTTCCAGGTCTTGGTGATGACCCGCTGCAGCTTGGCATCGTTGGTGGTGACGATGAACAGCCGTTCGAACGTGTCCTTGTTCGGATAGATCGACGGATTATCGAGGATTTCCTTGTCGATGTATTTCTGGGACTCCAGATTGCCGTTGGCATAGGAGATGTAGTTGGTGTTCTTGGCCGCCACTTCCGGCTTCATCATGAAGTTGATGAAGGCGAGCGCATTGTCCACGTTCTTCGCATCCTTCGGGATAGCGAAGCTGTCGAACCACATGAGCGCGCCTTCCTTCGGAAGAACATATTGCACATCCACCAGCGGCGCCTTGGTCTTCTCGGCGGCCTCCTTGGCGCGGCTCTTCGCCTGGAACACATCGCCGGACCAGCCCACCGCCAGACAGATGTCACCGCGCGCCAGGGCGTTGATATAGCCCGAGGAATCGAACTTGCGGATATACGGGCGGACCTTCATCAGGAGCTCGCCGGCCTTGGCGATGTCCTCTGGATTCTTGGAATCCGGCGGCAGGCCCAGATAGTTCATGGCCGTAGGGATGATCTCCTCGGGCCCGTCCAGGAAGTAGACGCCGCAATCGGCCAGCTTGGAGAGGATCTCCGGCTTGAAGACGATATCCCAGGTATTCATGGGCATGTCGCCGAGGCGTTCCTTCACCTTGTCGGCATTGTAGCCGATGCCGGTGGTGCCCCACATGTAGTTGACCGCGTGCTTGTTGTCCGGGTCATAGGCGGCGAGCCGCTTGGTGATCTCCGGCCACGCATACTGCAGGTTGGGGATCTTCGACTTGTCGAGGGGCAGGAAGATGCCGGCCTTCACCTGCCGCTGCAGGAAGGAATTGGAGGGCACCACGACGTCATAGCCGGTCTTGCCGGCCAGCAGCTTGGTCTCCAGGACCTCGTTGCTGTCGAACACGTCGTAGCGGACCTTGATGCCGGTCTCCTTGGTGAACTCCTCCAGAACGCTTTCGTCGATGTAATCGGACCAATTGTAGACGTTCACCACCTTGTCCTGGGCATGGGCGGGCCCCATTCCAAGTAAGGCGGCGGCCAGCAATGCCGCAGCGGAAAGACGACGCATTCTTCTTCTCCTCAGGATCGGCTGTCCCTGTTCAGGATGCCGCCGCCGAGGAGTAAAGTTTGTCTTTCCGGCGAATTCAACGCCACTTTGTGGGCAAATGGCTGCATCTTTTGAATGCGCCCGGAAACGCGCTCACAAATAGGTGTCATACTCCAGCGCCAGGATGGTATTGGAAAACTCCGCGAGCTCCTGCGCCTTCATCACGCCGTAGACCTGCTGGTAGCCGGGGCCGAAGGTGCGGGCGACGAAAGGCGAGGCGGAGAACCGCGCCACCGCTTCCGCCATGGAGGGGGAGAGCTGCGGCGCATCGGTCTCGTAGGCGTTGCCGATCAAAGGCGCCGGCGGCTCCAGAGCGCCCTCGATGCCCTCCAGCATGCCGGCGAGGATGGCCGCCAGCACGAGGTGCGGATGCGCCTCCGCGCCGGCGATGCGATGCTCCAGGCGGCGCGCCGCCGGCCCGCTGTTGGGCACGCGCACCGCCACCGAGCGGTTGTCGTAGCCCCAGGTCACCGACACCGGCGCGTAGCTGCCGGGCACGAGGCGGCGGTAGCCGTTGAAGCTCGGCACGAACAGCAGGGTGGAATCGGCCATATTGGCGAGCAGGCCCGCGGCCGCCTGCCCCAGCACGCGGTCGCCCTCCCCGTCCGGCCGGCCGAAGACGTTGCCGCCCTCGCCGTCCACCAGGCTGACGTGCACGTGCATGCCGTTGCCGGCGAAATCGCGCAGCGGCTTGGCCATGAAGGTGGCGCGCAGGTCGTGCCGCCGCGCCACCGCATCGATCAGCCGGCGCAGCAGGATGGCGTCATCCGCCGCGGCCAGCGCATCGGTGCGGTGATAGAGATTGATCTCGAACTGGCCGGGCGCCGCCTCGGAGATGATGGTGTCCGCCGGCAGCCCCTGCGCGGCGGCGGCGGCCCGCATGTCGTGCAGCACCGGAGCGAAGGCGTCGAGGTCGGACATGGAATACATGTTCTGCCGCGCCTGCCCGGTGGCGGGAAACACCGGCTCGGGCGGTCGGCCCGGCGCGCTCGCCTTCAGCAGGTAGAATTCCAGCTCGAAGGCGACACAGGGAAAGAGCCCGCGCGCCGCGCAGCGCTCCACCACCTTAACGAGCTGCTGGCGCGGATCGAGATGCCACGGCGCGCCGCGCACCGAGCCGTCGGGCTCGTGCATGGTGATGAGCACCTGTGCCGCCGGGCGCGGCGACCAGGGCACCGGCTTCAGCGTGCCGGGCACCGGCCAGCACAGGCCGTCGCGGTCGCCGGTCTCCAGATGGATGCCCGTCGCCTCCACCTCGCGGCCCCACACGTCGAGGCCGAAGATGGACAGGGGGATGGCCACCCCGTCCTTCCAGATCTTGGCCATGGAGCCGCCGGGCACCCACTTGCCGCGCAGCACGCCGGAGGTGTCGGGCAGCAGCACCTCCACGATGTCGGGCTCGCCATAGGCGGCAAGATAAGCGGCGATCTCGTCCGGCGCGGCGGCCGGGGACGAGGCACTCGGCGAAACGCCCGAACTTTGAAACGGCATGATGCTCCATTCACGAAAGGTCCGCTCCGCGCCATCTCAGCGCGAAGTCGCGGAACCTTCAAGATCGCTTTCCATCTGCGCGCATCGGCGGCACGGCGCAATGCCCCCTCCGGGAGCGCCCGTGCCGCAGGTCAGCCGCACAGGCCCGATGCTGCCCTCAGGACCAATCCGAGCCATGCGGCCGGCGCCAGGCCCCTGCCCGGCGCGCCGAGGCCGCGCCTCAGCCGCGCTCCACGTCGAAGCCGGACTGGCGCCAGGCCATGATGCCGCCCTTCATATGCTCCTCATAGGGCAGGCCGGAGCGCTGCGCGGCGGCGGCCGCCTGCTGGGAGCGCTGGCCGGAGCGGCAGGAGAACACCAGCCGCTTGCCCTGCGGATCGGGCAGCGCGCCGGGATCGAACTTGCTCAGCGGCATGACCGCGGCACCGGGGATACGCTCGGCGCGGATCTCGTCGGGCTCGCGCACGTCCACCAGAAGGATGGTCCCCTCGTCCATGCCTTGCTTCACCTCGGCGGGGGTCAGGTGGATAATGCGGCCGCCGAAGGGGTTGGGTTGGCTCATCGTGAAACTTCCAAGAAACGTTGTCGCGGCGAACCCTGCACCCGACGTGTGCGCTGCGCAAGTGCCGACGCGGTGCAACATGCGCCACCCGATCCCCGTCCGGACGGGGGCTCAGAGCAGCCCCGCCCCGGCCAGCGCCGCGCCCGCCACCACCGCCACCGCCGGAACCCGCCACACCGCGAGGGCGAGATAGGCCATCAGCGCGATCACCGCGCTCGCCGGCGATGTCACGCCCTCGGGCAGCACCGGCGACCAGAGCGCGGCGCCCAGCAGCCCCACCACCGCGGCATTGATGCCCATGAGGATGCGCCGTGCCGCCGGCAGCCGCCGCAGCTGCGACCAGAAGGGCAGGCCGCCCACCACCAGCAGGGCCGAGGGCAGGAAGATGCCGCCAAGCGCCACCAGCGCCCCTGCAAGGCCCGATGGCGGCACCTGCGTCATGGCGCCGAGGAAGCCGGCGAAGGTGAAGAGCGGCCCGGGCACCGCCTGGGCGGCGCCGTAGCCGGCGAGGAAGACATCCCGCGTCACGAGGCCGGTGGACACCACTTCCGCATCGAGCAGCGGCAGCACCACGTGCCCGCCGCCGAACACCAGGGAGCCGGCGCGGTAGAAGGCATCGAACAGCCGCACCGCGCCGTCGCCCGTGGCCGCCGCCAGCAGCGGCAGGCCCGCCAGCAGGGCGAGGAACAGCGCGAGGCAGGCGAGCGCGAGCCCGCGCGGTACGGTGACGGCGAGCGCATCTTCGTCCCGCGTGGGGTCCTGCGCCTCCACCCCGTTCCCCGGCTTCAGCACGAGCGCGCCGGCCAGCGCGCCCAGCCCCATGGCGGCGAACTGGCCGGCAAACCCGCCCAGCGCCAGCGTGAGGGCAGCGGCGAGAAAGGCGATGGTGATGGTGCGCGCCTCGGGGCAAAGGTTGCGCCCCATGCCGAGCACCGCATGGGCCACCACCGCCACCGCCGCCGCCTTGAGGCCCGCGAGCCAGCCGCCGGACAGGTCGGCGCCGAGAAAGTCGAGGCCGAAGGCGAAGGCCACCATCAGCGCCGCCGAGGGCAGGGTGAAGGCGAGGAAGGCCGCGGCGAGGCCGGCCAGGCCCGCCCGCATGAGGCCGATCCCCATGCCCACCTGGCTCGATGCGGGACCCGGCAGGAACTGGCAGAGCGCCACGAGGTCGGCATAAGCGGCATCGCTGAGCCAGCCGCGGCGGCGCACCACCTCCTCGCGGAAATAGCCGAGATGGGCAATCGGCCCGCCGAACGAGGTGAGGCCGAGCTTCAGGAAGACGCCGAACACCTCCAGCGCGCCGCCGGGAGGGTCCTCGCCCGGCGCTGTCATCGGCTCCTCCGCATCGGCCCGCCCCGCACAACCACGCCGGCCCTGCCCGGCGCCCCGCAATGGCGCCGTCGATACCCCAAGCCGGCGGCGGGGCAAAGCCGCCGCGCTCAAGGTCCCATCGTCGCTTGCGATCGCCACCGCGCGCCACGCAATGGGGAGGTCGGCCGTAGCGGGATCAGGCCGTGACGGACGCGGGGGACGGACCCTCCGGCGGTCGGCGGCCGCGGCCGAGCGGGCCTCGCGGGGGCCGGAGCCAGAGGAGGATCACTCCTATAGCACCTCCAAAGTGACGGTCTATTTTACCGTCCATTCTTGTTAAAAGGCAGAAAAGGTAGATAAAGCGCCATCAGATTTCTCATTCGCAATGTGAATTCGCAATTCATGAACTTACCGATGCAGCTATGCATGAATGTGGACGGACGCGCTCATCTGCCGTTCATGTTCATTTTGGTACACAAAACCCGGCTGCAAACGGGACCCCGGCCTTCTGCGAAGAGGGGCCCTGCTATATAGATTCTGGTCGGTAGACCGGCAGTTCAGCCCGGATCGCGGCGCCCGGCAGGTCCGGGGCGAGGCGGTGGGGCGGGAGCGTCGGTTACGTCATCGGGCCGCGGAAAAGGGCGGCCCGCTTGTGTTTCAAGGCCGGCATGGAGCCGGGCGTCAGGCCCGGCCCCGGTGGATGGCCCGGCAGACAGGGTCTGCGGCGGAGGCCGCCAAGGAACATTGATCGGTTCCGTTCCCCCGCGCGGTTCCGATCAGTGGAAAGGCGTCGGCGCAAGCCGACGCCTTTTTCCGTTTCCCTCACGGCTGGAGGCGGACCGCGGACGGAACCCTTCCCCGCTCAACGCCCGCCGCCGGCTCTGCTAGATTGCCGGCGATGCAACAGACCAGCCCTCAGACCGCCCCCTCGCCCGCCCTCTTCGACCTTGCGACCCTGCGCGCGGGCGGCAAGCGCGCCGTCGCCAACGCCCTCGCTCTGGTGGAGATCGCCCGCGGCACGCCCGAGCTCGCCCGCCTGCTGGACGAGGCGGCGCGCGCCGCCAAGGCCCGCGTCCTCGGGCTCACCGGGCCGCCGGGCGTCGGCAAGTCCACCCTCACCAACGCTCTGGTGCGCCGCGCCCGTGCCGCCGGCGAGACGGTGGCGGTGCTGGCGGTGGACCCCTCCTCCCGGCGCACCGGCGGCGCCCTGCTCGGCGACCGCGCGCGGATCCAGACCGATCCGGAGGATCGCGGCGTGTTCGTGCGCTCCATGGCGGCGCGCGACCGGCTCGGCGGGCTGTCCGACGATTCGGTGGCCGCCATGGTGGTGCTGCGCGCGGTCTATGACCTCGTGATCGTCGAGACCGTGGGCGTCGGCCAGTCGGAGGCGGACATCTCTTTGGTCGCCGACACGGTGGTGCTGTGCATCCAGCCAGCGTCGGGCGACAGCCTCCAGTTCATGAAGGCGGGCGTGATGGAGCTGCCCGACATCATCGTCGTCACCAAGGCCGATATGGTTGAGGTCTCGCGCCGCGCCGCATCCGAGGTGGCCGGCGCCATCTCGCTCTCCGGCGGCGGCGCGGCCGGATGGCAGGTGCCGGTGATCCGCCTGTCCGCCGCCACCGGCGAAGGCCTCGCCGATTTCGACCACGCGGTGGCGGCCCATGAGGCCCATCTCGCCGCCGACGGCCGGCGCGCGGCGCTGCGCCGCTCGCAGGAGGCAAAATGGGTGGAGGAGGCCATCAAGGTGCGATTCGGCACCTACGGCCTCGCCCGCGCCCGCGCCGCGACCCTCGAAAGCGACGGTCCCTTCAGCCGCGAGGCGGAGCTCGCCCGGCTCTTAACCAATCCGAAGGACTGATCGGACAATGCTCTTGCCTGTCGCCGGCAGGACACGCCCGCGACAGGCGCCGAAACGGCCAAGGTTGACGCAACCTCGGCCCCATTCCGCCTCGAAACCAGAGGAAAAAGAACATCTTCCGGTCATGTTGCGATGCAATACGGCCGGCTATCGGATTGCGTCAAGGACGACTCCATGGATCGAAAGACACCGCGCCGGAACCTGATGCCTCTGGCTTTTTCCCTCGCGCTTTTCGCCGGTCCGGCGGTGGGCGCAGGGTCAGCCGCCTGGGCCGGCGCCGTGTCCGAGGTTCCCGGATCCCAGGGCCCGGCCCTGCTCTCGGGTCCGCTCAAGGCGCTCAAGGTGGCGACCCTGGACCTGCCCCGCCCCATCGGCACCGGCCTCGTCGC
>JAFIHR010000076.1 GCA_017849325.1 Xanthobacter autotrophicus
ATGGCCCGCTAAAGCGGCACGCCGAAGAACGCCTCGTCGTCTCCGCCCCACGCCTTGTGCAGGGCGAAGGCATTGCTCCACTTGGCGCTTTCGTCGTCCGTGGCGACCCGATGGGTGATCTTGCCCTCGGGATTGTCCGCCAGCAGGTAGGGCTTGCCGTTGCGGATGAAGCGCTGGAGGGCCTTGTTGTCGGTCGGGCGCACCACGCAGCGGGGCGCTTCGTCGATGAGAATGGTCGTCGGCAGCATGACAGGATCTCCTCTCGCAGCCGCAGCGCCGAAGCCTGCGGGCAGCCCCCGGCCGGCGCCATGCGCCCGGGCCGGAGGCAGGTTGCCTTGAACCTTGGAGAACCCGTATTCACGGATTGTGCCGAACGCGCCGGGCGCGGGCGGCAGGCACGGGACCGGACCGGCGCCTAGAAGCCGTCTTCCTTGGAGCCCCAGGGGTGGGAGGCGGGAACCAGCGTCGCCTTGATGCCGGCCTTCGCCACGTCCTCGACGGTCTTGTAGAAGGTGCCCTCATGCACCAGCGTGCCGGTCTTGGTGGTGATGGCCACATAGCGCGCAACGGTGTCCGTCTCGCACAGATAGCCGCCGCCCGGCTCCGCGGTGCTGCGGATGTTGCCATCCCAATCGACGAAGAACCCCTCGGCTACGGACATGCGTCTTCTCCAGATCTGGGCCGACCCGCGGGACATTCCGCAGGCGCTCGAACACGGCCCCGAAGTCGCGCTCCGCGGCCGTGCGCAAGGGAGCAAGGAGCTTGCCAAGGCCGCCGTCGCCCGAGGATCCAAGGCCCGCCGCGCCCCCGGCGCCGCGCGTCGAGGGCGCCTGTTCTTTATGCCACACACGGCCGCAGGCCGCGTCGACTTCGCGACATTGCTTGCATTCATGAAAAGTTCTTGGCACCATGCGATCAGTCACAGGCCGCGATTTATATTTCCGGCATAATTTACTTGTTTTATTGGGGATTGGGCATGGCTGAGTTGACCCAACGCGTCGCGTCTCTCAATGATCTTCCCGCGCTGTGGGGCCTGCTGCGTGATGCGGCGGGCGATATTCCGTTCCAGATGGAAGGCGAGCAGGAAAGCGTCCTGTCGGAGCTGATGGCCTGCTGCACCTCCGGCCTTTCGCCGCTGGTGGTGAACGAGGGCAAGGACATCGTCGGCGCGCTCCTGGTGCGGCGCGACGATTTCGAATGGTGCTTCCTGAACAGCGGCACCATCCACGTCGCCTATGCGGCGCTTTCGCCGGCCAACAAGGACCAGGAGATCCTGAAGTCCCTGCTCTCCAGCCTGAAGGAGCAGAACGTGCCGGTGCTGGTCAGCGTGAAGACCGGCAACCAGCTCGGCCTTTCGGACATGCTCGCCGGCCTCGGCTTCGAGCACGAGGTGACCTCCGCCGCCGGCTGGGGCGACCTTTACCGCTGGACCCCGCCCAAGGCGAACTGAGCTCAGCACATCTGCTTTTGACCATCGAGAGCCGGGCCCGTCAGCCCGGCTCTCGCCGTTTCCGGGCCTCGGTCCGGGACCGCCGGTCTGCGCTTGGCTTGGCGCTCCGTTGGCCTGGCGCCCCGGATGACGGCGATGCAGGACATCCCCGGCGCACCAGCCGGCCGGACCCCTCGCTGAGCAGGCGTCGGCGACGTTTGCTCCATGTCTTGAGTTGGTTGCGCGGGGGCGCGGCGGGGGCCAACGGCCGCTCCCTTGCCGCACCCCACGCCCCGCATATTGGCGACCGGGCGCGCAGGCACGGTCTGGGCCTTTACCCCAATGGAGGGCCTCCACGCACTTCTCTGCCGCGCTGCGGACGCCAGTGCGGACGACGCGCTTTGCGATCCGACCGGCACGCTGGGGATGATGCAGAGCGCGACGATCCCGCCATCCCGCGAGCTGCCGAAAAGTCAGGCGCAGAGGCCCGCTTCGAGGCGGCTGGCGCGGCCGCGTGCTCCGCGAGGCACGATGCGACCCCGTCACCCATTCCGGCGGCCATGGTCCCCATCAGCCCCGCAGCCTGCGGCCTCGCCGCTCACTCGGATTCGGGATTGGCCTCGATCTCGGCGAGGGTCTTTTCCAGCTGCGCGACGCAGGCCTGCAGCCGCTTGTATTCGGCCGCATCGATGGTGACCGTCTCGCCGCTCGGTCCCTCGCCGAAAGCAGGCCTCGCGGCCTGCAGCGCCTCGAACACCGCCCTCTCCAGCTGGAAGATGCGCTCGCTGGCGCGCTCCAGATAGGGCCGCGGATTGGCCTGGATATTGGCCTCATGGATCGCATCGAGGCTGAGCAGCTTGCGGAAGCGCTGGGTGCTCTTGCGCTTCTCCACGCCGAAATCGTGCTTGATGACGCTCATGGCGCTCTTCTCCCTCGTCAGGGCCCCCTTCGGGAACCGGCGCCACTGGGCTGCACGCCTGTGGCCGCGCGACGCACATCGAACCGAAGGACAGGCCCGGCAGGAACCGATGTCCCAACGCCCTGCGGGACGTTGCACCGAAATGCCGAAGACCAAAGAAGATATTAGAGCGTTCACGACGCTCCTTGAAAGGTAAAAAGCCGGGCCGGCACAAAAAACAGCCCGAAAGTGCCTGAGTGAACGGCGGCGCCGGAGGCGCTGCCCGACAAGCGGGGCCGCCCGGCGCGGAACGCCCGTCAAGCCCGGAGATTGGGCCTGCCCAGGACGGGCCACCGGCCGCTCGACCCTCGGCACAAATTCCCGGCAGCGAGCGGGGGCCGCAATGGTCGGCCGCCCGCCCGTTCACTCCACCGAACGCTCAGGCGTCGGGCGGGCCCATGTCGTCGTCAGCCTTCTTCTTGGCCTTCTTGTCGGTCTTCGCCTGGGCGTAGGCGCCGGCATTCTTCATCAGCACCGGGGCCTGGCCTTCCACATACTGGGAGATCCAGAACATCGTGCGCTCCAGCGCCTTCTGCGCCGCGTCGGCGTCATAAGCGGAGGATTCCTCGCAGCAGAAGTTGTGGCTCGCCGCAGGATAGGAGAAGGCGCTCACGTCGGGATGCTGGGCGCGGAACTGGACGATCTCCTCCTCGCTCATCAGCTCGTCGTTCTCGCCGAAGTGGAGCAGGGTCGGGATCCGGCGCTTCTCGCGGGATTCATTGGTCACCGCGTCCGCCGAATAGGCGATGGCGCAGGACAGGCCCTTCACCTTGTTCGCGGCGAGATAGGCGAGGTAGCCGCCCCAGGAATAGCCGACGACGGCCACCTTGCCGGCATCCTTCACCGCGTCGACGGAGGCCTGGATGGCGCCCATGGGCCACTCGAGGCCCACCTGCTCGCTGATCGCGCGGCCCTCCTTGCGGGCCTCCTCGTCGGCACCGAGCTCCACGTTCGCCTTCACCACGTCGAACAGCGCCGGCGCGATGGCGACATAGCCCTTCTCGGCGAAGCCGTCGGCGAGCTTGCGGATCCCCGCGGTCAGGCCGCGCTCATCCTGGAGAACCACGACGGCGCCCTTGGGCGCGCCCGCAGGATCGGCGCGATAGGCGGAGAATTTATGCTCGTCAGTTGCAGTCAGTTCGATCATGGCACCCTCAGTTCACAAGATCACACGGGGCATTTCAGGCGGTCACCCTCCGCCTGCCGCTCAACCGCGTCAGTCATGCATGTTGAGTGCCATCGAGGCGTTCATAATCAGCGAATCGTGTACACTGACGGCTTCTGCCTATATTTTATCCATTACTTCACAATAATGCGTCTTAGTCGCAATATTATTGGAAACAGATCGGAAAAAACGACGAACCGGGCCGTCCGTCACGGGCGCGACCGCCCGTGACGGACGTCACGCTCACAAAAGGCCGAGCTCGAGCTGAACCTCTTCGGACATCTTCGACTTGTCCCACGGGGGGTCGAACACGAGGTTCACCTTCACCTCGCCGACACCCGGCACCGGGACAACGGCGTTCTGCACCCAATTGAGCATCTCGCCCGCCACGGGGCAGCCGGGCGCGGTCAGGGTCATGTCGATCTCGACGCCGCCTTCCGCCGCCACATCGATGCGGTAGATGAGCCCGAGATCGTAAATGTTCACCGGGATCTCGGGATCGAACACGGTGCGCAGGGCGGCAATGATCCCATCGATGCGGGCGGCGTCGCCGGCGCCGGCGCCGGTGATCGTCACCGCCACGCCATCCATCGCCTCTCCAGGCTCCGCCACGTGATTGTCGTTCTCTACCATCGGCGTTGAACTCCTGACATCTGCCGAGCGGGCCCTCAGGCCCGTCCCGAAATCTATCGCGACCTCGGTCGCCAAACCCAGCCCGACGAAGATCGAGCCCTGAAGGCGTTGCCACGCCCCTGCGATCCGCTTCCGCTACGCGCCGTCCGTCCCCGCCGGAATCCTATCACGCCTGAGCACCGGGAATTGGCCCGACAGCCGGAGCCCGCAGCGGGCCCTCTCACAATCCGGCGAGTGCGCGGCGATCTCGAATCATTCCAGGAGAAAAACAATTTTTCTCCTGGAGACAAAATAATTCCCAATATTTTGAACACCCAGATTCCGGGAAATCGGACATTCATCGAATTTGAATACACCGCCTCCGAAGGACGTTGCTTCACGAAAGCCTGTGGCACCAAGGCGACACCAGCGCCATGGCCCCTGTAGCAGTCTTCAAAGCAAATGGAATGCCAATGCGCC
>JAFIHR010000077.1 GCA_017849325.1 Xanthobacter autotrophicus
CCGGCCTTCGCGCCGCCGTCGATCTTCAGCTCCACCTCGAAATCGCCGTCCACGCCGGGCATCGGCCGGGCATTGACGTTGACGTGGATGTTGATGTCGGGCTGGCCCTGGGGCGGGGCGAGGGAGCGCGGCGCATTGGGATTCTCGAACGAGAAATCCTTGGTGTACTGCACGAGCACGTTCAGCGACGGCACCTTGCTGGGATCCGGGCCGCCATTCTGCGTCGCCATGCGCCTCTCCATGTGTTGCAAGCTTGAAAGGGATGAGCCCAAATGGGCGCCGGGTCCGCTAGCACGCTTCCCTTGAAGCGGCAAGGATCCGATCCGCCCGGCGGGAGATGCCAGGGCGCGAAGGAAGGGAATTTTCGATGGCGGACGACGCGCC
This sequence comes from Xanthobacter autotrophicus, assembly GCA_017849325.1. Classification (GTDB taxonomy): domain Bacteria; phylum Pseudomonadota; class Alphaproteobacteria; order Rhizobiales; family Xanthobacteraceae; genus Xanthobacter; species Xanthobacter autotrophicus_B. The sequence continues at coordinate 385 of JAFIHR010000077.1, forward strand.
GGAACCGGAACGCAAGCCCCTGAGCGAGGCCGCCAAGCGCGCCTTGGCCGAAGCCGAGGAACGGCGGAAGGCCGCCGATGCGGCGAAGAAGGACCTGCCCCGCGAGATCAATGGGCGCGATGGCCCGGAGCCGGTGCGCTACGGCGATTGGGAGGCGGGCGGCATCGCCACCGACTTCTGATCCGTGCCGGACGGCACCGATCGGTGGGGCAAGGCTTCCGGCCTCGCCCCTCCCGCCTGTGGGGCTCAGTGCACCAGGGCGAGGCCGATGAGGCCGGCGACACCGACCACGATGCGCCACCAGCCGAACGGCGCATAGCCGTGCTTGCCGACGAAATCGAGCAGGGTGCGCACCACCACCACCGCCGCGCAGAACGCCGCCACGAAGCCGATGGCGATGAGCAGCCCGTCGTCGAACGAGAGCGCGTTGCGGTTCTTGTAGAGGTCGTAGACGAAGGCGCCGAGCATGGTCGGCAAGGCGAGGAAGAAGGAGAATTCCGCCGCCGACCTCTTGTCCGCCCCGAGCAGCATGGCGCCGACGATGGTGGAGCCCGAGCGCGACACGCCGGGGATCATGGCGAGGCACTGGCAGAAGCCGATCTTCAGCGCCAGCAGGGGCGGATAGCCCATGGCGTTGTTGTAGGTCGGGACGGCGGGGATGATCCGGTCCATGAACAGCAGCACGATGCCGCCGAGGATCAGCATGATGCAGATCAGCACCGGCGTCTCGAACAGCACGTCCTTGATGAAGCCATGGGCCAGCGAGCCGATCACCGCCGCCGGCAGGAAGGCGATGATGATGCCCATCACGAAGCGCCGCGCCCCCGGATTGGTGGGCAGCTGCTGCGCCACATGCAGGAAGCGCTGGAAATAGACGGTGAGGATGGCCAGCACCGCGCCGAGCTGGATCAGCACCTCGAAGGTGCGGCCGGTGCTCTGGAAGCCGAGGAAGTGTCCCGCCAGCAGGAGATGCGCGGTAGAGGAAACCGGGATGAATTCCGTCAGGCCCTCCAGCAGGCCGAGGACGAGGGCTTCGAGCATGTCGCCGAGGGTGTTGGCGGATGTCATGAGGGCTTAATCCTGGGTGGGAATCGCGCGGGCGCCATCCTCTTCGCTCGCCTTCGCAGGTGCAACGAGAACACCTCGCGCGGGGGCAGGGGCGTAACGTCAGCGCGGCACTTTGCGTCCCGCCTGTGTCTCCTCCGCCACAGCCGGCGGCTTTGCCGGCGGTATGGGGGCGCATTCGCCCCTTGCGGTGCCGGAATGCCGGAAAAGGGAACCAAACGGAAAGAAATGGCGGCCTAAACAGGAAGGCGCCGGGAGATTGCCGCCCCATCCCAACGCCCCGGCGAATTTGCCGCCATGGATCTGCATCACCATCCTTTCTGCCCCCATTCCCGCTTTGTCCGCCTGCTCCTGTCCGAATACGGGCTGGAGCCGGTCCTCATCGAGGAGCGGGTCTGGGAACGCCGCCTCGAGTTCCTCGCCCTCAATCCCTCGGGCGAGACGCCGGTGATCGTGGAGGCGCAGGCGCCCTCGGTGCCCGGCGCCGGCATCATCGCCGAATATCTCGACGAGACGCGCGGGCTCGCCCTGGGCGCGAGCCGGCTTCTGCCGGAGGATCCGCTCGGCCGGGTGGAGGTGCGCCGCCTCATGGCCTGGTTCCATGAGAAGATGTTCGTGGAGGCCACCGAGCCTTTGGTGCGCGAGCGCATCTACAAGCGCTACATGAACCGCGAGCAGGGTGGCGGGCCGCCGGACACCCAGGCGCTGCGCATGGCCAAGGGCAATCTGCGCTATCATCTGAAATACATCGGATGGCTTGCCCGCTCGCGGAACTGGCTGGCGGGCACCCGCTTCAGCCAGGCGGATCTGGCGGCGGCGGCCCATCTCTCCGTGGCGGACTATCTGGGCGACGTGCCGTGGGACGAGGACGAGGGCGCACGGGAGTGGTACGCGCGGGTGAAGTCGCGCCCGTCGTTCCGCGCCCTGCTGACCGAGAGCATCCCGGGGATGCCGCCGTCCCAGACCTACGCGGACCTCGATTTCTGAACGAACCGGCCCCTGACGCTGGCGCTGCCCTCGTGGGCACGCTGGCGCGGCTGGCTGCCGCGGAGGGCTTCGGCGTCCTGGGCATCGCCCGGCCCGACAGCGTGGCCAGGGCCGGCGACAGCCTCGCCCGGTGGGTGGCCGGAGGCCTCTACGGCGACATGGGGTGGATGGCGGAGCATCTGGACCGGCGGCGCGACCCGCGGGTGCTCTGGCCGGAGGTGAGGAGCCTCATCCTGCTGGGGCTGAATTACGGGCCGACAAGCGATCCGCTGGCGGCGCTGCGCCACGCCGGCAAGGCCGCCATCTCGGTCTATGCCCGCGCCGAGGATTATCACGACGTCATCAAGCCCCGCCTGAAGCGCATCGCCCGGGGCCTGCTCGCGGCGGCCGGCTCGGGCGACGTGAAGGTGTTCGTCGATACCGCCCCGCTCATGGAAAAGCCGCTGGCGGCGGCCGCCGGGCTCGGCTGGCAGGGCAAGCACACCAACCTCGTCTCGCGCGACTTCGGCTCCTGGCTGTTCCTCGGCGCCATCGCCACCACGCTGGAGCTGCCGGAAAGCACGCCGGAGCAGGACCATTGCGGCTCCTGCCGCGCCTGCCTCGATGCCTGCCCCACGGCGGCGTTTCCCGCGCCTTATCAACTGGATGCGCGGCGCTGCATCTCCTACCTCACCATCGAGCACAAGGGGCCGGTTCCGCGCGAGCTGCGCCCGCTGATGGGCAACCGCATCTATGGCTGCGACGATTGCCTCGCGGTGTGCCCGTGGAACAAGTTCGCGCGGGCCGGCGCGGAGGCGAAGCTCGCCGCGCGGGCGGAGAACGCGGC
>JAFIHR010000408.1 GCA_017849325.1 Xanthobacter autotrophicus
GACGGCGGCGGTGAAGAAGCATCCCGCCGTCGGCAAGGCCCGCCTCGTGGTGGACCGCGTGGGCGACGGCGACGACATGCTGCTGGAGGTGGAGGTGGCCGACGCGGGCGCGCTCTCCCAGGAGGCGCTGCTCGACGACCTACGCGCCACCACCAAGCTGCGCGGCCGCCTCGCCTTGCTCGCGCCGGGTTCGCTGCCGGACGACGCCAAGACCATCGACGACCGCCGCCCGGTGGGGTGAGGGAAGCCGCGCGGCCAGCGGCGTATCCCACCCAGCGGGGGCAGGCTTCCGCCTTGGCTTCCGGCGGGTGGCCGAGACGCTTCGCCAGCGCCGGCGCGTCTCAGCGGGCCCGGGCCATCGCGTCCCTGAGCTGCCGCGCCGCCGCCTCCGGGTCCGGAGCGCCGCAGATGGCGGAGACCACGGCCACCCCGTCCGCGCCGGCGCGGATCACCTCGCCGGCGATGCCCGCATCGATGCCGCCGATGCCCACCAGCGGGAGGGCGGTGAGGGCGCGGATCGCCGCGAGCCCCTCCGGCCCGATGGCGGCGCCCGCATCGGCCTTGGTGCCCGTGACCTTCACCGGCCCGACGCCGAGATAGTCCACCCCCGCAAGGTCTGAGTCCGCAAGCTCCTGCGGCGTTCCCACCGACAGGCCGATGATGAGCCGGCCGCCGGCCATCGCGCGGGCATCGGCCGGGGCGATGTCGTCCTGCCCGAGATGCACGCCGTCCGCCCCCGCGGCCAGGGCCACGTCCAGCCGGTCGTTGATGATGAGCGGAATGGCGCGCGGGGCGAGCAGCGCCTTGAGCGCGCGGGCCTGTTCCACCAGCGCCCGGCCGTGCGCCTTCGGATCGCGCAGCTGCACCAGAGTGGTGCCGCCTTTGACCGCCGCCTCGACCGTCGGGACGAGGCCCCGCGCCGCCGTGAGGCCCGGATCGGTGACCAGATAGAGGCTGAGGTCGAAGGCGGTGCCCATGGGGAAGTCTCGCGCGAAGGGCCGGGGGATGGCGGATCCTGACGGCCGGGGCTCCGGCTCCTCATGGGCCGGGACGGCCCGCCTGTCCAGCGCGCGGGGGGCGATGTCTCCGGCGCGCGGTCAGCCGGCGGGCGGTCTCGCACGCACCGGCGGGCGCGGCAACGCTTCCCCCGTCCGCGCGCCGCCGGGAAGCCTTGCCGGCATCGGTCCCCCGGTCGCCCAGTCGAGCAGCTCCACCGTGTGCACCACCGGCAGCCGCGTGCCGGAGGCGATCTGCGTCATGCAGCCGATGTTGCCGGTGGCCACCACCTCGGCGCCGAGCGCTTCGAGGCTCTTGACCTTGCGCGCCTTGAGGGCGTCCGCCAGCTCGCTCTGGAGCAGATTGTAGGTGCCCGCCGAACCGCAGCACAGATGGCTGTCCGCCGGCTCGAACACGCTGAAGCCGGCGGCGCGGAGCAGCGCCAGCGGCGGCGCCTTCACCTTCTGCCCGTGCTGGAGCGAGCAGGCCGCGTGATAGGCGACCTTGCGGCCGGTATGGGCGCCCACCCGGGGGCCTTCGTCGGCGTCGCCCTGCAGGTCGAGCGCGACGAGAAACTCGGTGATGTCGTGCGCCAGCGCCGCCACGCGGCCGGCCTTCTCCGCATAGTCCGGGTCGTGCCGCAGGAGATGGCCGTAATCCTTCAGCAGCGTGCCGCAGCCCGAGGCGGTGACGAGGATGGCGTCGAGCCCCTCGCCCTCCAGCTCCGCGGTCCAGGCGTCCACATTGGCGCGGGCGAAGGCGAGCGCCGCCTCCTCCCGCCCCATGTGATGGACCAGCGCGCCGCAGCAGGCCTCCCCCTCCACCCGCACCACCTCCACCCCGAGACGGGTGAGCAGGCGGATGGCCGCGGCGTCGATCTCGGGCGCCAGCACCGGCTGGGCGCAGCCCTTCAGCAGCGCCACCCGTGCCCGGCGCGGGCCGTTCGCCGGATGGATCTGCGGCGCCGGATCGCCCTTCGGCGCGGGCGCGCGGGCAAGGCGCAGCATGGCGGCGAGCGGCTTCAGCGGCGGCACCTTCGCGAGCAGCGGCGCGAACGGCCGCCCCAGGCCAGCGGCCCGCAGCGCCAGGCGGAAGCGCTCCGGATAGGGCAGCACCGCCGCCAGCAGCGCGCGGATGGCGCGCTCGGCGAGGGGCCGGCGGTAGGTCTGCTCCACATGGGCGCGGGCCTGGTCCACGAGGTGCATGTAGTGCCCCCCCGAGGGGCAGGTGGTCATGCAGGAGAGGCAGGAGAGGCAGCGGTCGAGGTGGGGCACCTCGTCGGCCGAGGCGGGCCGGCCGTTCTCCAGCATGTCCTTGATGAGATAGATGCGCCCGCGCGGGCTGTCGCGCTCGTCGCCCAGCAGCACGTAGGTGGGGCAGGTGGCGGTGCAGAAGCCGCAGTGCACGCAGGTGCGCAGGATGGCATCGGCTTCCTGAAGCTGCGGGTCGGCGAGCTGGGCGAGGGAGAAGAAGGTCTGCATCAGCTCGGCCTCGCGCCTGCGCAGGCATCGACGAAGGCGATCACGTCGATGCCTGAATTGGTGACGCCGCGCGCGCCCGCGGCGATCAAGTCCTTCCTGAGCTGGATCGCGCGCGTTCCGCCGAAGACCAGCACCGGCGGCGTGAAGCCGGCCTCGCGCATCTCGGTGATGAGATCGCGGCCCGCCATGGGATTCTCCACGCCGCCCTCCTTCCGGCCGAGATCGGAGATCACCCCGTCATAGGCCTGGTGGGCGAGCCGCTGCAGGGCGTCGGCGGTTGACGTGCTGAGGTCGATGGAATGGCCGCTGCCGCGCAGCCGGTCAATCAGGAAAGTATTATTCGATGGATAGTCGTCGACCCAGAGTATATGCGCGGTGCGTGCGGTCGCCTCGGTCGCCGCCGGCGAGAGAGCCGCTTCGAGTTCGGGGGCGGGGCGGCTTGCGAAGATCGTGGGCGTCGCGCCTCCTGCCGGGCCGGGCTTCGGCGGCGCGCCCTCGCCCATGGCCGCGAGCCGGGCCTGGATGTCGGCCACGGCGGCGCCGATGCTCGCGGTGGCTTGCGGCAGGTTGATCTCGTTTCCGGCGATCTTGATATTGATGCTGCGGGATTCCAGCAGCTTCACGATGGTCGATCGAAGGGACCAGAAAATATAGAAGGCGAGGCCGGCCCAGAGCACGGTCGCAAACGCCTTCACCAGGTCTGCGAAACCTTCCATCTCACATCCCCTCGTGCATGCGGCCGCGGTTGAGCACGCCCTTGGGATCGAAGCTCGCCTTCACCCGCCGGGTGAGCGCCGCGAGCGCGCCCTCCAGGGGCTGGAACACCGGCACGCGGGCGCGTTCGGCCGCGTCGGCGCGAATCAGCGTGGCGTGGCCGCCGTGGCGCGCGGTGGCGCGGCGGACCTCCACCGCGCGGGAGGCGCCGGGGGGCAGCGCCAGCCAGATGAGCCCGCCGGCCCAATCGCAGAAGGCCTCGCCGTCGAGGGTGGTGGCCAGCAGCTCGGCCAGCGCCGGCCCGCCCGCCGGTGCGGTGGAGATGCGCCAGACGACGCGCGGCGCCGCCTTGCCGTCGTGGAACGGCTGCACGTCGCGGAGCGCTGCCCACAGGGCGCGGGAGGGGGCCTCGGGCAGGGTCTCCAGCGTGCCGTAGGCGGCCATCAGCCCGGCGAGGCGCTCGCGCCGCGCGGCGATGGAGGGGGCCACCCCTTCCATCCGGAACGCGACGGCATCGCCCACGCCCTCCAGGTCCGGCAGGCGCGCGGCAATTGCCGCCGGCAGGAAGGCGGCGCCGGAGACCTCGCAGGAGGAGCCCATGGCGCTGGTGAGGGCGCGGCTCGCGGCATCGGCCGGCTCGCCGGGACCGAGGCCGCAGACCAGCAGGGTCTCCTCCGCCGGCGGCTTCGGCATCACCTTCAGGGTCAGCTCGGTGAGCACGCCCAGCGTGCCGAAGGCGCCGGTGAACAGCCGCGGCAGGTCGTAGCCGGTGACGTTCTTCACCACCCGCCCGCCGGCCTTGAAGAGCTCGCCGCGCCCGGAGACCGCGCGCAGGCCCAGCATGTGGTCGCGCGCCGCTCCGGCGCTCAGCCGGCGCGGGCCGCAGAGATTGACCGCCACCGTTCCGCCGAGGCTGCCGGACCCGGCGGGGCCGCCGAGCAGCGGGCCGAGGTCGGCAGGCTCGAAGGCCAGCATCTGGCCGTGGGCGTCAAGCTGCGCCGCGATGTCCGACAGCGGCGTGCCGGCGCGGGCCGAGAGCACCAGCTCCTCGGGCTCATAGAGCGTGATGCCGCTGAGCGCCGAGACGTCGAGCAGGGCATCGCTGCGCGTCGCCCGGCCGAGGGCGCGGCGCGAGCCTTGGCCCACCACCTCCAGCGTCTCGCTCCGCGCGAAGGCGCCGCCGACGGCCTCGGCCAGGTCGGCTTCATCGCGGGGGGTGAGAGGGGCGGTCATGGGCGGTCCGGAAGCTTGGCGAAGAGGGCGCGGCGCGGGCGCAGGTCAGAAGCGCGGCAGATCGGGAAAGGACAGGGCGCCGCCGCTCACCTGCATGCGCCCGGCTTCGGCGCAGCGGTGGAGGGTGGGAAACACCTTGCCCGGATTGAGCAGGCCCTTGCCGTCGAAGGCGCACTTCAGCCGCTGCTGCTGCAGCAGGTCGCCGTCCGAGAACATGACCGGCATGAGGTCGCGCTTCTCGATGCCCACCCCGTGCTCGCCGGTGAGCACGCCGCCCACCTCGACGCACAGGCGCAGGATGTCGGAGCCGAGCGCCTCGGCGGCGTCGAGCTCGCCCGGTGCGTTGGCGTCGAACAGGATGAGCGGGTGGAGGTTGCCGTCGCCGGCATGGAACACGTTGGCGAGGCGCAGGCCATACCGGGCCGACAGCTCCCGCATCCGCGCCAGCACCTCGGGAAGCCGCTTCCTCGGAATGGTGCCGTCCATGCACAGATAATCGGGCGAGAGCCGTCCCACCGCGGGGAAGGCGGCCTTGCGCCCGGCCCAGAAGCCGAGCCGCTCCTCCTCGCTCTGCGAAACCCGGAGATTGGCGGCGCGGCAGGCGCGGGCGATGGCCACCACCTGCTCCATGAGGTGGGTGCATTCCGCCTCCGGGCCGTCCAATTCGATGATGAGCAGGGCCTCCACATCCAGCGGATAGCCCACCTGGACGAAGGCCTCGGCGGCGGCGATGGCATCGCGGTCCATCATCTCGATGCCGGCGGGGATGATGCCCTGGCCGATGATCCGCGCCACGCATTCCCCGGCATCCTCGGAGGTGGCGAAGCCCACCAGCAGGGCGCGGGCGGTGTCCGGCTTCTTCAGGAGGCGCACGGTCACCCGGGTGACGATGCCGAGCAGGCCCTCCGAGCCGATCACCACGGAGAGCAGGTCGAGCCCGCCGGCATCGAGGTGCTTGCCCCCCAGCTCGACGATCTCGCCGGTGGGCAGCACCAGCTCGGCGCCGAGCACGTTGTGGGTGGTGAGGCCGTACTTCAGGCAGTGCACGCCGCCGGCGTTCTCCGCCACGTTGCCGCCGATGGTGCAGGCGATCTGCGAGGAGGGGTCGGGGGCGTAATAGAAGCCCTGCGCCTCCACCGCCTTGGTGATGGCGAGGTTGGTCACCCCCGGCTCGACCACGGCGCAGCGGTTCTCAAGGTCGATCTCGAGGATGCGGGTGAACTTGCCCATGCCGATGAGCACCGCATCGCCGAGCGGCAGCGCGCCGCCCGAGAGGGAAGTGCCGGCGCCGCGCGGCACCACGCGGATCTCGTTGTGGTGGCAATATTTCAGCACCGCGGCCACCTCGGCCGTGGTGGACGGCAGCACCACCACGAGGGGAAGCTGGCGATAGGCGGTGAGCCCGTCGGTCTCATACGGACGCATCTGGCGCTCGTGGGCGATCACCGCATCGGGCGCGACCAGCCCGGCGAGCGCTGCGGCGATCTCCGCCCGGCGGGCGATGACCCGCTCGTCCGCATCCGGCAGCCTGCGGCCCGACATGGTGGCCTCCCTGGCGTGTCCCCTTCGAAAGGGTGTTGTTGCGGCGAGTATACCCCAAGCGCGTCCGGCCGGGAGGGCGCGCCGGGCGAAATCGGGTTGGCGCGGGCGTCTGGCTTCGGCATAAGCTGGGGCATTGCGATTGAATGCTGATGCCCCGCTCCGCTTCCCCGGCCCCCGGCCCGTCGTCCAGCGCCGATCACCCGAAGGTAACGCTGACCCTCGCAGGCTGTCTCGAGGGCGCGCGATCCATCATGCCCATGATGCCGGGCCTTGCCGTCTTCGCCATGGCGTTCGGCGCGGTGGCGGAGCAGAAGGGGCTGTCGCTTGCCGAGGCGAGCCTGTCGAGCGCGCTGGTGTTCGCCGGCCTCGCCCAGATGGTGGCGCTCGAAGGCTGGAGCCAGCACTGGTCGGCCAGCGCCCTGCTGGCGCTCGCCTTCCTCACCTTCACCGTCAACATGCGCCACGTGCTGATGGCGGCGGCGCTCAGGCCCTGGTTCGCGCCCCTGCCGGCGTGGCAGACCTATCCCTCGCTGCTGCTGCTGGCCGACAACAACTGGGCCGCCGCCATGCGCTACTACACGCTGGGCGGCCGCGATGCGGGCTTCTTCGTGGGCTCCGGCTTCGTCACCTGGTCGGTGTGGGTGGCGGCCACGGCGCTCGGCCACCTGGCGGGCGGCGGCGTGCCCGATGCCAAGGCGGTGGGCATCGACCTCGTGGTGCCGGCCTTCTTCATCGCCATGCTGCTGCCCAACTGGCGCGGGCGCCGCGAGGCGGTGGCCTGGGGCGTGGCGGCGGCGGTTTCCGTGACGGTCTCCTTCGTGCTGGCGGGGTGGTGGTTCATCGTCGTCGGCGCCCTGGCCGGCGCCCTGGCGGGAGGCTTCGTCGATGACGAGCGGTGAGGCCGGCGCCCTGGCAGCCATCCTGGTGATGGCGGCGGTATCCGCCCTCAACCGCACCGCCGGCTTTTTCCTGATGCGCCTCATTCCGGTGACGCCGCGGGTGCGCCGCGTCCTGGACGCGCTGCCGGGCGCGCTGCTCGTCGCTTTGCTGGTGCCGGGCGCGGTGCATGGTGACCTCGGCATGGCCGCGGGCCTCGGCGCGGCGCTTGTCGCCGCGAAGCTGACGCGCAACGACTTTCTCGCCGTGATCTCGGCCATGGGCACGGCGGCGGCGGTTCGCGCGGTGGTGGGCTGACGGCGCGCTTGCCGTGCCAGGCGGGAGGCGCGATGCAGGCCCCCGGTCCGCGCTGCGTCGGGCACGCCCGGAGCACGAAAAAGGGCGGATGCCACGCATCCGCCCTTCAAACGCTCTGCTGCGTCACGTCACCGGAGGGGGCGGACGGCCGCGCCCAGCTCACGCGCCATCGCCCGGGTCGCTGCTCGCTGGCAGCCCTCACATGGGCTTGGCAGCGGCAGCCGCCGAGACCGAGGCCGAAGAGCCGGACGACGAGGAGGCCGCCGGGGCGGAGCCACCATTCCCGTCGGGCTTGGACCCGGCCTCGGGCTTGGCTTCCGGCTTCGCCTCGGTGTCGGGCTTGGCGGCCGCGGTTTCCGTCTCGGGCTTCTTGGACGGCTGGGGCTTGCTGCGCACCACGCGCTTGCGCTCCGGGGCCGACGCC
>JAFIHR010000078.1 GCA_017849325.1 Xanthobacter autotrophicus
CGGACGGCCGCGCGCACCTCCTCCGGCACCGGCGGCAGGCGCACGAGGCCCCTGGTCAGCGCGCGGAAGTAGAGCCCCGTGCCGCCCACCAGGACCGGCAGGCGCCGGCTTTCCCACGCCGCCTCAAGGGCGGCTTGCGCATCGGCGAGCCAGCGGCCGACGGAATAGGTCTCGGCCGCATCCACATGGCCGTAGAGCCGGTGCGGCACGTCCTTCATCTCTGCGGCCGTGGGACGCGCCGTGATGACGGCCAGATCGGCGTATACCTGCATGGAATCGGCGTTGATCACCACGCCGCCCGTCCGCTCCGCCACGCCGAGCGCCAGCGCCGACTTGCCGCTTGCCGTCGGACCTGCGATGAGCACGGCGCGGGCTTTCATCTCAGGCGTCCGCCGCACGAGTGCCTTCTGCCCCATGAGCTATGTCGCAACCCTCATCTCCCATCCGTCCGCCCAGGCGCTGACCGGCGCCGCGCTGCACGACGCCCGCGCCGCCCTGCCGGGCGCCCATGCGCCGCTGATCCTCGAGCCGGGCGTCGCCGCCGACATCGCCTTCGCCCCCGCGCTCGGCGCCGATGCCAAGGCGCTGGCGGCCGAGGTGCGCGCGGCGCTCGGCGATGCGCCCCTCGACGTGGTGGTGCAGCTTGAGACCGGCCGGCGCAAGCGCCTGTTCCTCGCCGACATGGATTCCACCATGATCGGCCAGGAATGCATCGACGAGCTGGCCGATTTTGCCGGGCTGAAGGCCCATGTGGCGGCCATCACCGAGCGCGCCATGCGCGGCGAGATCGATTTCGAGCCGGCGCTGCGCGAGCGGGTGGCGCTGCTGCGCGGCCTGCCGGCAAGCGTGATCGACGACGTGCTGCGCGAGCGCATCCGCCTGACCTCCGGCGGGCCCGAGCTGGTGGCCACCATGAAGGCGCACGGCGCCTATACGGCGCTGGTCTCCGGCGGATTCACGCTGTTCAGCGGCGAGGTGGCGGCGCAGGTCGGCTTCGACGAGCATCGCGCGAACGTCCTTCTGGTGGATGAGGGGCGCCTCGTGGGCGCGGTGGAGGAGCCGATCCTCGGCCGCGACGCCAAGCTCGCCCGCCTCATCGCGCTGCGCGACCGGATGCATCTCGCCCCGTCCGAGACGCTGGCGGTGGGCGACGGGGCCAACGATCTCGCCATGCTGGGCGAGGCGGGGCTCGGCGTCGCCTTCCACGCCAAGCCGAAGGTGGCGGAGGCCGCCCACGTGCGTATCGATCACGGCGATCTCACCGCGCTGCTCTACATGCAGGGCTATGCCCACGACGACATCGTGCGGCCGTGAACGGGCGCGCGGCCCGGCTTCCGGCTTGAGCCCGGGCCGCCGGCCTCAGTTGCCGAGGGGCAGGGTGATGAATTCCTGCTGCCCCTCGCCGTCGGAGATGAGCAGCAGGGCGGACTTCTTCTTCTGCCGGCGCAGGGCGTTGACCTGCTTCTCCACGTCCGCCGGAGTGGCGACCGGCTCCTGCCCCACCTGCACGATCACCTGGCCGGGCTTGAGGCCCTTGTCGGCGGCGGCCGAAGCGCTGTCCACCCGGGTGATCACCACGCCGGTGATGCGGCTCTTGAGGTTGTAGCGGCGGCGCATCTCCTCGGTGACGGGCGACATCTCGATGCCCAGGGTCACCTTGGGCTCGGCCTTCGGCTTGTCGTCGGCGGCCGTCTCCTCGCCTTCGGGCTTCTCCTCCGGCATGCGGGCGACCTTGAGCTTCAAGGTCTCCTCCTTGCCCTTGCGCACCACCACCACGTCCACGACCTTGTCGGCCGTGGTGTCGGCGACGGTGCGGGAGAGGTCGCGCACGTCCTTGATGGCCCGGCCGTCGAAGGTGACGATGACGTCGCCGGCCTTGATGCCGGCCTGGGCCGCAGGTCCGTTCTCGGTGGCGACACCCACCAGCGCGCCGCGGGCCTTGCCGATCCCGAGGCTCTCCGCGAGGTCGTCGGTGACCTCCTGGATGCGCACGCCGATCCAGCCGCGCCGCACCTCCTTGAACTTCTCGAGCTGGTCGATCACCAGCCGCGCGGTGGCCGAGGGCACGGCGAAGCCGATGCCGATGGAGCCGCCCGAGGGCGAGATGATGGCGGTGTTGATGCCGATCACCTGGCCGTCCATGTTGAACAGCGGCCCGCCCGAATTGCCCCGGTTGATCGCCGCGTCGGTCTGGATGAAGTTGTCGTAGGGCCCGGAATTGATGTCGCGGCTGAGCGCGGAGACCACGCCGACGGTGAGCGTTCCGCCGAGCCCGAAGGGGTTGCCGATGGCCATCACCCAGTCGCCCACGCGCAGCACGTCGGAATTGCCGAAGGACACGAAGGTCAGCGCCTTGTCCGGACGCACCCGCAGCAGGGCGAGGTCGGTCTTGGTGTCGCGGCCGACGAGCTCGGCCTTGAGCTTGGTGCCGTCGTTGAAATTGGCATAGATCTCGTCGGCATCGGCGATCACGTGATTGTTGGTCACGATGAGGCCGTCGGCGGAGACGACGAAGCCGGAGCCGAGCGAGGAGACGCGCCGCGCCTTGTTCGCGTCGTCGTCGCCATCCTCCTGGCGATGCTTGAAGAATTCGTCGAAGAAATCCTCGAACGGCGAGCCCGGCGGAAGCTGCGGCACGGGCACCCGGCGCGAGGCGGTGACGTTCTGCGACGTGGAGATGTTCACCACCGCGTCCATCACCTTGGCGGCGACGTCGGCCACGCTGTCCGGGCCCTTGCCCGGGGCGGCCGCGGCGGGGCCGACGGCGTGGGGCAGGGCGGGAGCAAGGAGGCACGCCGCCAGCGCGACGCGCACGAGGATGGAACGCACGGAAAAGGGGCGGCGGAGCTGCGACATGGTTCTCCTCAAGGGGCGACCCGAGGGGGCGGCCGGAGGGCGCGGCCAAAGCTGGCGGCCAGCGCGAGGCTGCGCCGCCCGCTCACCCTGCGCAAGTGCAAATCCTGGTGAGGCCGCGCGCGGGTCGCCGGCCCCTCCGGCCGGGGTCCGCGGGCAGGCCGTCCGACCTTTCGTCATTGCCGCGCGGCGGGGGAAACGGGCGGGTGCGGACGGCGCATCGCCTCGCCCGCACCCGCCATTGTCGTCAGTTGCCGGAGGCGGCGCCGCTCACCCGCGGCCCCGGAAGGGCCGCGTTGCCGGCCGGATTCTGGAAGTAGCGGAAGAAGTTCGAATCCGGGCTCAGCAGCATGCGGGTGTCGCTGGCCTTCATGCTCGCCTCGTAGGCCAGCATGGAGCGGTAAAAGGAGAAGAAGTCCGGATCCTTGCCGTAGGCGTCGGCGAACACCCGGCTGCGCTCGGCGTCGCCTTCACCGCGCAGCTGCTCGCCCTTGGAGTTGGCTTCCGCCACCACCACGGCGGCTTCGCGATCCGCCCGCGAGCGGGTGCGCTGGGCCGCCTCGTTGCCCTGGGCGCGGATCTCGGCCGCCTCGCGCTGGCGCTCCGTCTGCATGCGCTGGAAGATGGCCTGGCTGTTGGCCTCCGGCAGGTCGGCGCGGCGGATGCGCACGTCCACCACGGTGATGCCGAAGTTGGCGGCCTCCCGGTTCACCTGGTCGCTGATCTGGCGCATCAGGCTCTCGCGCTGGTCGCGCACCACGTGGGTGAAGGTGTTCTCGCCGAGCACCCGGCGCAGCGACGAGTTGAGCACCGTGGACAGGCGGGCGTTGGCGCCCTGGATGGTGCCCACCGCCTGGTAGAACCGCAGCGGATCGGTGATGCGATAGCGCGCGAACGCATCCACCACGAGGCGCTTCTGGTCGGAGGCGATGACCTCCTGCGAGGCGTTCTCGATGTCGAGGATGCGGTTGTCGAAATAGACCACGCTGTCGATGAACGGCACCTTCCAGTGCAGGCCCGGCCCGATGACGCCGCGCAGCGGCTCGCCGAGGCGGACCACCAGGGCCTGCTGGGTCTGGTTCACGGTGTAGGCGGCCGAATAGAGCAGCACCAGGCAGATGATGCCGATGACGGCGAGCACGCCGCCGAGGAGGGGGCTTTTCATCGCTTGGCTCCCTGGGCCTGGGTGGAGGTCGCGGAAGCCGCGGATCGGGAGGCCGCGTCGCCCTGGCGCAGCAGGTCGTTCAGCGGCAGCACCGGGACGACGCCGGCCCCCTGGCCGGGCGCTCCGGTGGATTTCTGGTCGATCACCACCTTGTCCATGCCGCCGAGCACGCGCTCCATGGTTTCGAGATACATGCGCTGGCGGGTCACGTCCCGCGCCTTCTCATATTCGTCGAGCACCTTGAGGAAGCGGTCGGCCTGGCCGCGCGCCTCCACCACGGTGCGCTCGCGATAGGCCTGGGCCGCATTCTCGATGCGCGCCGCCTCGCCGCGGGCCTGGGGCAGCACCGAATTGGCGTAGGTCTGGGCCTCGTTCTGGGCGCGCTCGGCGTCGGCGCGGGCGGCCTGCACGTCACGGAAGGCGTCGATGACCTGGGCCGGCGGGTCCACCTTCTGCATCTGCACCTGGGTGACCTGCACGCCCGCCTTGTAGCTGTTGAGCACCTGCTGCATGAGGTCCTGCACGGCGGTCTCGATGTTCTGCCGCGCGCCGGTGAGGATGGGCTGGATGTTGGTGCGCCCGATCACCTCGCGCATGGCGCTCTCGGCCACCGCCTTGATGGTGCCTTCCGGGTTCTGGACGTTGAAGGAATATTCCTCCGCATTGGAGATCCGCCAGAACACGGCGAAGTCCACGTCGACGATGTTCTCGTCGCCGGTCAGCATCAGGCTTTCCTCGGGCACGTTGCGCGCCACCGAGCCGCGCCGGCTGTCACTGCCGCCACGGGTGCCGATGTCGATGGTGTTGACGTTGGTGACCTGCGGCAGGAGCACCGTCTCGATGGGGTAGGGCCAGTGATAGTTCAGGCCCGGCTGGGTGGTGCCCACGAACTGCCCGAAGCGCAGCACCACGCCCTGCTCGTTGGGCTCGACGCGGTAGAAGCCGGAGAGCAGCCAGCCCACCACCACCAGGGCAATGAGCAGGATGATGCCTTTCACGCCGAGCGAGCCGGGCATCATGTCGCGCAGCTTGTCCTGGCTGCGGCGGATCAAATCTTCGATATCCGGCGGTGTCGGTCCCGACGAGGAGGGGCCGGTGCCCCAGGGGCCGCGTGGCCCGTTGCCCCACGGCCCGCCACTCTGATTCTTCCACGACATCCGCGTCTCCCGTCGGCGGCGCCGCAAAACCGCCGCCGCGTCTTGACCTCGTCCTGCCTGATCGCGCGCGGAGCGGCGTCACGCAGGATCGGCGCAGCGCACATGCCCCGCCGGGCCGGGCGGTTATAGGAAAGCGCGCGTCACGTTTCAACGCGGCGCGCGCCCACCCGACCTGAGATAGGGAGGAACCCGAGCTTACGCAACGGGAGGGCTGGAGACGCCCATGCGCTCGTTGGTGCCCACGGCGCGCCCGCTGGCCGCAGCGCCGCGATAGTGATCCAGCACGAACAGACGAATGGCCGACGACAGGTTCCCTTGGGTGCGCCCGGAATCGATGGTAGCCACGAGATCGGAAAGCGTCATGCGGCGATTGCTCGCAATCTCCTTCAGGGCTTCCCAGAAGGCATCCTCGAGACTGACGCTGGTCTTGTGTCCGGCGATGACGATGGATCGCTTCACCACGGGGCTTTTCATGTTTTGTCCCTCTCGGTCAGGACGTGGCCGTCATGCCGCCGGCGTTCGCGCTCCTGCTCCTCGCTCTGGGCGTGGCGTTCGGCCTTGGTGCGCCCGAAACGAACGCGATTCTCCTCGGCCTTGACCTGCTCCATGCGACGGGCCTGCGCCTTGCGCAGCTTGTGAAGGTTGACCACGTCACCCAACGGCTAACCTCGACGTTTGGCCGCCTCCCCCAAAGACGGCCGACGGATTGTCTGTTCGACGATTGCGTCCTCTCCGGTCGATGGCTTGCGCCGGACCGCCCCCACTGCACTCTGAAGAACGTACCTCTTCGAATGGATCGAAGATATGGCGAAATCCGAGTTGCGCCCCCTCCACGGGCTACCGTTCTGGAACTATTTTACGGACTGCGGGCGTCTCCCCGGCCGCCCGGGATCTGTGCTAAGAGGCCGCGCACTGCACAATTGCCGCCGTTTTGGAACGCGCGGAAAGCGAGAACTGTTTTTTCGCCAGTTGCCTGAACGGATTCACTGAAAAACGATCAATCCGACTCTTTAAAAAGTTTTAAGAAGCGATTTGCCCGTGCGATGGAACCACAGGACGGTTCCATCGGACCCGATCGCGCACTAAAGACCTGCCGACAAACTGCTTCACGACGAGCTGGAGGGGCTGAGCCATGACGACCCGCACAGAAACTGACACATTCGGCCCCATCGAGGTCGCCTCGGACCGCTATTGGGGCGCCCAGGCGCAGCGCTCGCTGGGCAACTTCAAGATCGGCTGGGAGAAGCAGCCGCTTCCGGTGGTGCGGGCGCTCGGCATCGTGAAGCGCGCCGCGGCCGAGACCAACATGGAGCTCGGCCGGCTCGATCCGGCGCTCGGCGCGGCCATCATCGCTGCCGCCCAGGAGGTGATCGACGGCAAGCTCGACGACCACTTCCCGCTCGCCGTGTGGCAGACCGGCTCGGGCACCCAGTCGAACATGAACGCCAACGAGGTGATCTCGAATCGCGCCATCGAGATGCTCGGCGGCGAGATGGGCTCGAAAAAGCCGGTCCATCCCAACGATCACGTCAACATGAGCCAGTCGTCCAACGACACCTATCCCACCGCCATGCATGTGGCGGCCGCGGAGGAGATCGTGCGGCGGCTGATTCCCGCCCTCAAGCATCTGCACGGCGCCCTGAAGGCGAAGTCGGAGCAGTGGGCGGACATCATCAAGATCGGCCGCACCCACACCCAGGACGCCACCCCGCTGACCCTCGGCCAGGAGTTCTCCGGCTATGCCCAGCAGGTGGAGAACGGCATTTACCGCATCGAGCAGACCCTGCCGCTGCTGATGCAGCTCGCCCAGGGCGGCACCGCGGTGGGCACCGGCCTCAACGCCCCCATCGGCTTCGCCGAGAAGGTGGCGGAGAAGATCGCCGGCATCACCGGCCTCGCCTTCACCACCGCGCCCAACAAGTTCGAGGCGCTCGCCGCCCATGACGCCATGGTGTTCTCGCACGGCGCCATCAACACGGTTGCGGTGTCGCTGTTCAAGATCGCCAACGACATCCGCCTGCTGGGCTCGGGCCCGCGCTCCGGCCTCGGCGAGCTGGCGCTGCCCGAGAACGAGCCCGGCTCCTCCATCATGCCCGGCAAGGTGAACCCCACCCAGTGCGAGGCGCTCACCCAGGTCTGCGTGCAGGTGTTCGGCAACAATGCCGCGCTGTCCTTTGCCGGCAGCCAGGGCCATTTCGAACTCAACGTCTACAACCCGGTGATGGCCTATAATTTCCAGCAGTCGGTGCGCCTGCTCGCCGACGCGGCGATCTCCTTCACCGACAATTGCGTCGTGGGCATCGAGCCGCGGGTGGACAACATCAAGGCGGCGCTGGAGCGCTCCCTCATGCTGGTCACCGCGCTGGCCCCGAAGATCGGCTACGACAACGCCGCCAAGATCGCCAAGACCGCCCACAAGAACGGCACCACCCTGCGCGAGGAGGCCGTGGGCGGCGGCTATGTCACCAACGAGGAGTTCGACGCCGTCGTGCGCCCGGAGAACATGATCTCCCCCGGCTGACCGGACGGCGCCCGGCGCGCCTCTGCCGTTGCGTTCCCGTGGCCCGGCCTCCCGCAGGTCGGGCCACGGTTGTATTGGGGCGGACCTGTGAGCTAGGGATGTCGCATCTGGGGGAGGGCGCCGTGGCGAGCCTGGAGAAGATCGATATCGACGACCTGCGGCCAACGCAGTTCAGCCTGGGCCTCGCCGAGGTGAGGCGCCGCGCCAAGGCCATGCGCACCCGCTCGAAGGAGCAGCTCGACAAGCTCGTCGAGGAGAAGGCGATCCCCTATGTGATCGGGCCCAAGCGGGAGATCTACATGGTGGATCACCACCATTTCTGCCGCGCCATGCTGCGCGCCGGACGGCAGAAGGTCCTGCTCGGCTCCTGCTTCGCCGACCTCTCGCAGCTCGATCCCAAGCGGTTCTGGCTGGACATGGAGCAGCGCGGCTACTGCTGGCCGTTCGACGCGGAAGGCAACCGGCGCCCGTTCGCCAAGATCCCGCACCACGTCAAGGACCTCACCGACAATCCCTGGCGCACCCTGGCGCGCGGCGTGCGCGGCCGGGCCTATTCCAACGAGGACACGCCGTTCCAGGAATTCATGTGGGGCAACTACTTCCGCTCCTTCATGTCGCAGCGGCTCCTGGAGGTGAACCTCGCGCTCGCGGAAGACCTCGCGGTGCGCCTCGCCCGGCTCGACGAGGCGCAGGACCTGCCGGGCTACTATCGGCGTCCCGAAACGCTTGATGCGCCGGAGGCGCCGCTGCTCCTGCCGCGGCCGTCCGACGGCTGAGCGGCCGCGGCACGGTGAAAGAAGCGCCGCGGACGCCGCGCGGGGACTGATCTGCGCGCCCCGGCGTGCTAGAAGGGCCGGTGCCTGCGGTCCGAGGGCCGCCGACTCACCAAGGTAGGGGGAGAATGACCGTGGCCTCGCTCGCAATCCCGGGACTGTCGCGCCTCAAGGTGCCGTTCTTCGCGATCCTCGCCTCGCTGCTGCTGGCGGGATGCGGCATCAATGTCATTCCCACCAAGGAGGAGCAGGCCAAGGCCTCCTGGAGCGAGGTGCTCAACCAGTACCAGCGCCGCTCCGACCTCATCCCCAACCTGGTGGAGACCGTGAAGGGCTACGCCACCCAGGAGAAGGACGTGCTGACCTCGGTCATCGAGGCGCGCGCCAAGGCCACCGCCATCAAGGTGGACGCCTCCACCATCACCGATCCCGAGAAGTTCAAGCAGTTCCAGGATGCCCAGGCGCAGCTGTCCGGCGTGCTCGGCCGCCTGCTTGCGGTGACGGAGAATTATCCGGAGCTCAAGTCGAACCAGAACTTCCTCGCCCTGCAATCGCAGATCGAGGGCACCGAGAACCGCATCGCGGTGGCGCGGCGCGACTACATCCAGGCGGTGCAGGCCTACAACACCGAGCTGAAGACCTTCCCCGGCCTGCTCTGGGCCATGACCCTCTACCGCTCCTACAAGCCCATGGAGACCTTCACCATCTCCGAGCAGCAGATGCAGGTGCCCAAGGTGAATTTCGGCAAGTAGGGCAAAGGGCGGGGCCCGCGCCATGCTCCAGCGGCGCTCTCGCGGCGCGCCACCGGCCGCCCGCTTCCCGCTCCCGAGCGGGGCGGGGCAGGCGCTCGCGCTGG
The DNA here is from genome assembly GCA_017849325.1 of Xanthobacter autotrophicus. Taxonomy (GTDB): domain Bacteria; phylum Pseudomonadota; class Alphaproteobacteria; order Rhizobiales; family Xanthobacteraceae; genus Xanthobacter; species Xanthobacter autotrophicus_B. The sequence continues at coordinate 9,326 of JAFIHR010000078.1, forward strand.
CGCTGATCGTCGCGCTCGCGCTTGCCGCCGGGCTGGCGACGGCGTTTGCCGAGCTCACCTATCCCGCCCTCACCGGGCGGGTGGTGGACGCCGCCCACATCCTCGATCCCGCGACGGTGGCGGCGCTCGAAGCCCGGCTCGCGGCGCAGGAGGCCAAGACCACCGACCAGGTCGTGGTGGCCACGGTGCCGTCGCTGCAGGGCACCTCCGTGGAGGACTACGCCAACCGCCTGTTCCGCGCCTGGCAGATCGGCCAGAAGACGAAGAACAACGGCGTGCTCCTTCTGGTGGCGCCCAACGAGCGCAAGGTGCGCATCGAGGCGGGATATGGCCTTGAGGGCATCCTCACCGATGCGGTGTCCAGCCTGATCATCCGCAACGCGATCGTTCCGTCCTTCAAGGCGGGCGACATGGCCGGCGGCGTCCGGAAGGGCACCGATGCGGTGCTGGAGGTGCTGAACCTCGATCCGGCCGAGGCGCGGGACCGGGCGAAGCGGGCCGAGGAGCCCGCCACGAGCGACGAGGACTGGTTCAACCTCATCCTTCTGTTCATCATGACCGCGGTGTGGGCCTACATCCTGTGGCGCGCCTCGCGCGGCGGGGGCAACGGCCGGGGCGGAAGCCCGGGCGCCATGGCGGGGCGCCGGCGCGGTGCCGATCCGTGGGCGAGCGGCCCCATCACCACCTGGGACTGGGGGCAGGGCCGGGGCGGCTGGTCGGGCGGCGGCGGGGGCTGGTCCGGCGGTGGAGGCTGGGGCGGCGGCGGCGGCTCGTCCGGAGGCGGCGGCGCCTCCGGGGGATGGTGAGCATGGGCCAGCGGCGGCCGGACGCGGGCGATGGCCGGAGGGCCGGCATCGACCGGGATCTTCCCCGAGGTCCGGCGCTCGCGACGCGCGTGCGGCTGGCGGTCCTCTCTGTCCTGGCGCTCGCGGCATCCGCTCCAGCGTGGGGCGCCCTGGCGGCGGAAGGCGAGGCGCCCGCGCCGCACGCCGTGCCGTTCGAGGGCGACAAGGTCTTCGACTATGCGGTGCTGGCGCTTGCCACCTTCGTCGCCATCACCGCCTGCTGCAACCTGCTGGTGGCCTTCGGTCTGGTGCCGTCCTCGCCGGACAGCCGGGTGCGCAAGGTGATCGTCTTCATCGGCCGCCTCGGGGCGAATATCCGCACCCGGACCAGCACCGGCTCGGGCGGCGGGGGAGGGCGGTCCGGCGCGTCGGGCGGCGCGTCCGGCAGTTCGGGCGGCGGTGCATCGGGGGGCGGCGGCTCGTCCGGCGGCGGCGGGGCCTCCGGAGGATGGTGACCATGCGCGCGCAGCCCACGGCCAAGGAGCGACGGGAGCGAGGCGGCGCTGGCGCCAGTTCGGGAGCGGGCAGCCGCGCCGGCGTGGCGATCTGCGGGACGACCTGCGTGACGGGAGGCGATCGATGATCCAGCGGGCGGAGACCTTCCGGACCGGGGAGGCAAGGGACATCGGCCTGCCGGCGGAGGCCCTGGCACGCATCGGCGACGCGGTGACCGAGGCCGAGGCCCGCACGGCGGCGGAGATCCTGGTGGTGGTGGCGAGCGCGCCCCTGGTGCAGCACCGCTTCTATTCCGTCATGTGGGCCGCGCTGCTGGCGCTGGTGCTGCCGTGGATCGGGGCGATCTTCCTGGTGCTGCGCGACATCCAGGTGCTGAGCCTGCAGGCGGTGATCTTCGTGGTGCTGGCGGGCGTGCTCATGCTGCCGCAGGTGGCGCCCCACGTGGTGCCGCGACCGGCCCTGCGCGCCGCGGCGCGGGCCGCCGCCATCGAGCTGTTCCTCGCCCATGGGGTGCCGCAGACCGAGGGGCGCACCGGCATTCTCATCTTCGCCGCCGCCCGCGAGCGCCTGGTGGAGGTGGTGGCCGACGACGGCGTGCACGAGATCCTCGGTCACGCGGCGTGGCGGCAGATCTGCGAGGCCGTGTCGGCGCGCGCCGCCGAGGGCAGCCTCGCCGACGGGCTGGTGGAAGGGGTCCGCCTTGCCGGCGACCTCCTGGCCGGTCCGCTGCCGCCCCGCGCCGACGACGAGAACGAGCTGGAAAATCACGTGATCGTCCTATGATGCAGCGCACACCCGCCGGCGACGCGCCGCGGGCGGCCGGGCCGGACCGTGGCGGCAAGCGCTGCGATTCTCATATATATAAGCTATCACAAATACTTATATGATATTTCGAAGTCTGCGGACGCGGCCGGGCCGGCCCGGTGCCCCTCGACGAAAGGTCCGGTGCAGCCGGCTTTCCATCCGGGGCCGTGCGGCATAGATTGCGCCCCCGAGCCTAAAGGGCTCTCCAAGGCAAGGGGCTTCCTCTCATGACCAAACCCGCCGTTCGCGTCGCCGTCACGGGCGCCGCCGGTCAGATCTGCTACTCGCTTCTCTTCCGCATCGCCAATGGCGACATGTACGGCAAGGATCAGCCGGTGATCCTGCAGCTCCTCGACCTGCCCCAGGCCCAGGCCGCCGTGGGCGGCGTCGTGATGGAGATCGAGGACTGCGCGTTCCCGACCTTCGCCGGCGTCGTCATCACCGACGATCCGAAGGTGGCGTTCAAGGATATCGACGCCGCCGTCCTGGTGGGCGCCCGTCCCCGCTCGAAGGGCATGGAGCGCGCCGACCTGCTCTCGGCCAATGCCGAGATCTTCAAGGTGCAGGGCAAGGCCCTCAACGAGGTGGCCAAGCGCGACGTGAAGGTGCTGGTGGTCGGCAACCCGGCCAACACCAACGCCTACATCACCGCCAAGTCGGCTCCGGACCTGCCGGCCCGCAACATCACCGCCATGCTGCGCCTCGACCACAACCGCGCGCTCTCCCAGTTCGCGGCCAAGGGCGGCATCGCCACCAAGGACATCGAGAAGGTCGCGGTGTGGGGCAACCACTCTCCGACCATGTATGCGGATTACCGCTTCGCCACCGCGAACGGCAAGCCGCTGCCCGAGATCATCAACGACGAGACCTGGTACCGCGAGACCCTGCTCCCCACCGTGGGCAAGCGCGGCGCCGCCATCATCGAGGCCCGCGGCCTGTCCTCCGCCGCCTCCGCCGCCAACGCGGCCGTCGATCACATGCATGACTGGATCCACGGCACCGCCGGCAAGTGGGTGTCCATGGGCGTCGCCTCCGACGGCTCCTACGGCGTTCCGGAAGGCATCGTGTTCGGCATGCCGGCGGTGTGCACCGCGGGCGAGTACGAGGTGGTCCAGGGGCTGCCCATGGACGACTTCTCCAAGACCATGTTCGACAAGACCCTCAAGGAGCTCCTCGAGGAGCGCGACGGCGTCGCCGGCCTGCTGGGCTGATTGCGCGTCTGACGAAGCTTCCCCGCGCCGGTGGCGGCATCGGCGCGGGGAACGAACGTGCGGGGCAGGGGCATGATGGGTCGGCGGGGCCTGAGGGTCATCGGCAGCCGGGTCGCCGCCGTCGGCGGACGTCTTGCGCTTGCCCTTGCGATTCTTTCCGGCGTCTCCGGCGCGGCGCGGGCCGAATCGGGGGACCCCTCCGCCGCCCTCGCGCGCTGTCTCGCCACGTGGAAGACGACGCCGGAGCGCTGCATCGGCATCGTCGGCGACGCCTGCGCCGAGACCGCCCACAGCACCGCCGACACGGTGGCGTGCTACGACCGCGAGCAGGCCGCCTGGGACCGGATGCTCAACGGCTCCTACCAGCGGCTCCTGAAGGGGCTCACGCCCGATCAGGCGACTCACCTCAGGGCCATGCAGCGCTCCTGGATCGAGACGCGCGACCTCACCTGCCGCTTCTATGATACCTATTACAGCGGCACCATGGCCCAGCCCATGATCGCCGCCTGCGCCAACCGGGAGACCGCCCGGCGGGCCCTTCTGCTGCTTGGGTTCGTGGAGCCGTAACATGCCCGCGCCCGGGCCGCGCCCCGAGCTCGGCGGCGGGTCTCCCGAGCGGCGTGTTTTCCTTCATCGATGCCGCTTTTCACTTGACGTTGGGCCGCCGTCCGCGTAGAAGCGCTCCACTTCGCGGCAGGCGGTCGGCGCCTGAACGGTCGGAATCAATTTCCCCGCAGCTCACCGCTGCCACTGATTTCCGATCCAGGAGCCGAAACGCTGCCAGGAACAGCACTGCGATAACTTCAGGTGCATGATCGCGGCGCAGCCCTCGGGGAAACCCGATGAGGGATTGAGCGTCGTGATCCTCTGTCGCGAGAAAGGCGTGTCTGCCCCCGATTGCGGGCGGTGGACGGCGCCTTTTGCGTTCGTTGTGCGGCCGGGCGGAACCATCGTCCGGTCCGGAAGATTTCAAAAGGCCGCCATCCGGCGGCCGTTCGTGGCGGCCGCGATGGCCGTCGAAACTTAAGGATGCGGCATCCGCCGCAGATCAGGACGAGGCGAAGGCGTACATGCCGACGATCAACCAGCTGATCCGTAAGCCGCGCGAAGCGCAGAAGGCGCGCGACAAGGCGCCGGCGCTTCAGGCGAGCCCCCAGAAGCGCGGGGTGTGCACGCGCGTCTACACCACGACCCCGAAGAAGCCGAACTCGGCCCTTCGTAAGGTCGCCAAGGTGCGGCTCACCAACAGCTACGAAGTGATCGGCTACATCCCGGGCGAGGGTCACAACCTCCAGGAGCACTCCGTGGTGATGATCCGCGGCGGCCGCGTGAAGGACCTTCCCGGCGTGCGCTACCACATCCTGCGCGGCGTGCTCGACACCCAGGGCGTCAAGAATCGCAAGCAGCGCCGTTCGAAGTACGGCGCCAAGCGGCCCAAGTGATCGGCTGAAGTGAGGAACTGAACGATGTCCCGTCGTCACAAGGCCGAGCGCCGCGAAGTCATCCCGGACGCCAAGTATGGCTCCACCACCCTGTCCCGCTTCATGAATTCCGTGATGCGCGACGGCAAGAAGTCGGTGGCCGAGAATATCGTTTACGGCGCCCTCGACGTGGTCGAGGCGAAGGCCAAGCACGATCCGGTGGAAGTGTTCATCCAGGCGCTCGAGAACGTGGCGCCGGCGGTGGAGGTTCGCTCCCGCCGCGTGGGTGGCGCCACCTATCAGGTTCCGGTGGAAGTGCGCAACGAGCGTCGCCAGACCCTGGCGATCCGCTGGCTGATCGCCTCCGCCCGGGCGCGCAACGAGAAGACCATGGTGGAGCGTCTCTCCGCCGAGCTGCTCGATGCCGCCAACAATCGCGGCGCCGCCGTGAAGAAGCGCGAGGACACGCACCGGATGGCCGAAGCCAACCGTGCCTTCTCGCATTATCGCTGGTGATCGGAGAGGACGACTGTCATGCCGCGTACTCATGCGATCGAGGACTACCGTAACTTCGGGATCATGGCCCACATCGATGCGGGCAAGACCACGACCACGGAGCGCATCCTCTATTACACCGGCAAGAGCCATAAGATCGGTGAAGTCCACGACGGCGCTGCCACCATGGACTGGATGACCCAGGAGCAGGAGCGCGGCATCACCATCACGTCGGCCGCGACGACCGCCTTCTGGCAGGGCAAGCGCCTGAACATCATCGACACCCCCGGGCACGTGGACTTCACCATCGAGGTGGAGCGCTCCCTGCGCGTGCTCGACGGCGCGGTGTGCGTGCTCGACGGCAACCAGGGCGTGGAGCCGCAGACCGAGACGGTTTGGCGCCAGGCGGACAAGTACAACGTGCCGCGCATCGTGTTCGTCAACAAGATGGACAAGATCGGCGCCGACTTCTACCGCTGCGTCGAGATGATCGTCGACCGCGTGGCCGGCAACCCGGTGTGCTGCCAGCTGCCGATCGGCTCGGAGAACAACTTCAAGGGCATCATCGACCTCGTCCGCATGAAGGCGGTGGTGTGGGAAGATGAAGCCCTCGGCGCGAAGTATCACGACGAGGAGATCCCCGCGGATCTCGCCGACAAGGCTGCCGAATACCGCAACAAGCTGGTGGAAGCCGCCGTCGAGCTCGACGACGATGCCATGACTGCCTATCTCGACGGCGTGGAGCCGGACGAGGAGACGCTCAAGAAGCTGATCCGCCTCGCGGTCATCGGCCGCAAGTTCAACCCCGTGTTCTGCGGCTCGGCCTTCAAGAACAAGGGTGTGCAGCCCCTGCTCGACGCGGTGGTGGACTATCTGCCGTCCCCGATCGATCGCGGCGCCATCAAGGGCATCGACTTCAAGACCGAGGAAGAGACCGACCGCAAGCCCTCCGACGCGGAGCCGCTGTCCGTCCTCGCGTTCAAGATCATGGACGACCCCTTCGTGGGCACCATCACCTTCTGCCGCGTCTATTCGGGCGTGATGGAAGCCGGCATGGGCCTGCTCAACTCCACGCGCGACAAGCGCGAGCGGGTGGGGCGGATGCTGCTCATGCACGCCAACAACCGTGAGGACATCAAGGAAGCCTATGCGGGCGACATCGTCGCGCTCGCCGGCCTCAAGGAAGTCCGCACCGGCGACACGCTGTGCTCGACCGAGAAGCCGGTGATCCTCGAGAAGATGGAGTTCCCGGAGCCCGTCATCGAGATCGCCATCGAGCCGAAGTCCAAGGCCGACCAGGAGAAGCTGGGCATCGCCCTGTCGAAGCTGGCCGCCGAGGATCCGTCCTTCCGGGTGTCCACCGATCACGAGAGCGGCCAGACCATCCTCAAGGGGATGGGCGAACTGCACCTCGACATCAAGGTCGACATCCTGAAGCGCACCTACAAGGTGGACGCCAACATCGGCGCGCCCCAGGTGGCCTATCGTGAGACCCTCACGAAGAAGACCGAGGTGGACTACACCCACAAGAAGCAGACCGGCGGTACCGGCCAGTTCGCGCGGGTGAAGTTCGTGGTCGAGCCCAACGAGGCCGGCAAGGGCTTCGAGTTCGAGAGCCTCATCGTCGGCGGCGCGGTGCCGAAGGAGTACATCCCCGGCGTCCAGAAGGGCCTGGAGAGCGTGCTCGGCAACGGCGTCCTCGCCGGCTTCCCGGTGGTGGACGTGAAGGTGCAGCTCATCGACGGCGCCTTCCACGAAGTGGACTCGTCCGCTCTGGCGTTCGAGATCGCCTCCCGCGCCGGCTTCCGCGAGGCCCTGCAGAAGGGCGGCTCGGTGCTGCTCGAGCCCATCATGAAGGTCGAGGTGGTGACGCCGGAGGATTACACCGGCTCCGTCATCGGCGACCTGAATTCCCGCCGTGGCCAGATCCAGGGCCAGGACATGCGCGGCAACGCCAACGTCATCAATGCGATGGTGCCGCTCGCGAACATGTTCGGCTACGTGAACACCCTGCGCTCGTTCAGCCAGGGCCGCGCCACCTTCACCATGCAGTTCGACCACTACGAGCAGGTGCCGTCGAACGTCGCGCAGGAGGTTCAGGCGAAGTACGCCTGAACCTTTCGCGCTCCCCATTAACCTGGACCTTGCCAGAGAGACCCAACGGAGAGTCCCATGGCCAAAGAGAAGTTCAACCGTTCGAAGCCGCATTGCAACATCGGCACCATTGGTCACGTTGACCATGGGAAGACGTCGTTGACGGCGGCGATCACGAAGGTTCTTGCGGAGACGGGCGGGGCGACGTTCACCGCGTAC
>JAFIHR010000409.1 GCA_017849325.1 Xanthobacter autotrophicus
CGAGGCGCGCATCCACGAGATCGTCGCGAGCATCGCCGACGAGACGGTGCGGCGCCACTACCGGCAGGAGCTCAACGAGCGTCTCAACCGCCTCTTCGCCCCGGCGCAGGGGCGCGGGGCGGGACAGGGACCGGGCGGCAGGGGCGCGGCGAGCTGGATGCCGGGCGGGCGGGGAGCCGGCTCGCGCTTCGCGCCGCGCGAGCTGCCCCTTACGCCCCGCGGCAACGAGATCGCCAAGAGCGCGCTGGTGCGCGGGCCGATGGCCGCCCTGCCGCGCAACGAGGCATTGCTGCTCTTCTGCCTCATCAATCACCCCTTCCTGATGGATGAGGAGGCCGAGGAGGTATCGAGCCTGCCCTTCGCCAATCCCGACGCCGACCGCTTGCGCCAGATGCTGGTGGAGGCGCATCTGGACGGGGCCGGTCAGGACAGCCTCTCAGAACGCCTCGCCGCCGAGGATTTCGATGCCCTTGCCCGCCGCGTGACGGCCCTTGCCAATCCGCGGCACGACTGGCCATCCTATCCAGATACCGCCTCTGAAGACGTCCGACTCTGGTGGCGGCAGCGTACGGCCTTGCATCGCAAGGCTTACGCGCTATCTAGGGAACTGAAAGAGGCGGAGCGCAGCTTGGGTGAAGATCCGAGCGAGGTGAATTTTGCCTGGTTGCGCGATGTTCGCGAGCGTCTTTCGGCGATCGAGGGAACAGAAGCGCTGGTTGAAGGGTTTGGTGCATCCTCGGGTCGCGCATCGGCGCGCTCGCTGTAAGGTCCGAAGTGTACCGCAAGATTATGCAACGCCGGCGGCGCCAGCCATAGGGGTCGGGCGACGGTCAGGCTGGAGTGACGGGATGGCAGCGAAAAAGTCACTCCCGAAAACGGACGAAGCAGGTGGCGAGGCCCAGGCGCCGCGCCGCCGTTTTGGCGTTTCCGGCCGGCGAGATCAGCAGGAGAAGTCCATGGCGAAACAGTCTGCCGAGACGACCGAGGCTCCGGAGAAGGAGACCGACGCCCCCGATGGGCCGTTGCTCGACCTCTCGGACGCGGCCGTCCGGAAGATGATCAAGAACGCCAAGCGCCGGGGCTATGTGACCTACGAGCAGCTCAACGAGGTGATGCCCTCCGAGGAGGTGACCTCCGAGCAGATCGAGGACACCCTCGCCATGCTCAATGACATGGGCATCAACGTCATCGAGGCGGAAGAGGCCGAGGCCGAGGAAGGCACCGAGGAGGCGGAAGCCGCCGACGAGCCCGAGGAGGCCGACGGCGGCGAGCTGGCCGAGGCCGGTCCGCGCGCCGTCGCCCGCTCCGAGACCAAGTCCGAGCCGGCCGAGCGCACCGACGACCCGGTGCGCATGTATCTGCGCGAGATGGGCTCGGTGGAGCTGCTCTCCCGCGAGGGCGAGATCGCCATCGCCAAGCGCATCGAGGCCGGCCGCGAGGCCATGATCGCCGGCCTGTGCGAGAGCCCGCTGACCTTCCAGGCCATCATCATCTGGCGCGACGAGCTGACCGAAGGCCGGGTGCTGCTGCGCGACATCATCGACCTCGAGGCCACCTATGCGGGCCCTGAAGGCAAGAACCCGCCCGCCGCCATGGGCGACGAGGCCGCACTCGCCCCCGAGGCGGGCGAGGACGGGCTGCTCGCCGATGGTGCCGCCCCCGAGGGCGACGACGACGACATGGAGAATTCCCTGTCGCTGGCCGCGATGGAAGCGGAGATCAAGCCGAAGGTGCTGGAGACCTTCGACCGCATCGCCTCCAGCTACACCAAGCTGCGCCGCCTGCAGGACCAGAACGTCGAATCCAAGCTGAAGAACGAGACCCTCTCGCCGGCGCAGGAGCGCAAGGCGAAGAAGCTCAAGGAAGATCTCGTCGTCGACGTGAAGTCGCTGGCGCTCAACCAGGCGCGCATCGATGCGCTGGTGGAGCAGATCTACGAGATCAACAAGCGGCTCGTGGGCCTGGAGGGGCGCCTGCTGCGCCTCGCCGACAGCTACGGCGTCACCCGCGACGACTTCCTGAAGCAGTACATGGGCTCGGAGCTCGACCCCAAGTGGGTGCTCAGGGTCTCCAAGCTCGGCTCCAAGGGCTGGAAGGGCTTCGTCGCCCACGAGAAGGACGCCATCAAGGAGCTGCGCGGCGACATCCACGGCCTCGCCACCGAGACCGGGCTGGAGATCGGCGAGTTCCGCAAGATCGTCCAGATGGTGCAGAAGGGCGAGAAGGAAGCCCGCCAGGCCAAGAAGGAGATGGTGGAGGCCAATTTGCGTCTCGTCATCTCCATCGCCAAGAAATACACCAACCGCGGCCTGCAGTTCCTGGACCTGATCCAGGAGGGCAACATCGGCCTCATGAAGGCGGTGGACAAGTTCGAGTACCGGCGCGGCTACAAGTTCTCGACCTACGCCACGTGGTGGATCCGGCAGGCCATCACGCGCTCCATCGCGGACCAGGCGCGGACCATCCGCATTCCGGTGCACATGATCGAGACCATCAACAAGATCGTGCGCACCTCGCGGCAGATGCTCCATGAGATCGGCCGCGAGCCGACCCCGGAGGAGCTGGCCGAGAAGCTCGGCATGCCGCTGGAGAAGGTGCGCAAGGTGCTGAAGATCGCCAAGGAGCCGATCTCCCTCGAGACGCCCATCGGCGACGAGGAGGATTCGCATCTCGGCGACTTTATCGAGGACAAGAACGCCATCCTGCCCATCGACGCGGCGATCCAGTCCAACCTGCGCGAGACCACCACGCGGGTGCTCGCCTCGCTTACCCCGCGCGAGGAACGGGTGCTGCGCATGCGCTTCGGCATCGGCATGAACACCGACCACACCCTCGAAGAGGTCGGCCAGCAGTTCTCGGTGACCCGCGAGCGCATCCGCCAGATCGAGGCGAAGGCCCTGCGCAAGCTGAAGCACCCCTCGCGGAGCCGCAAGCTGCGCTCGTTCCTGGACAATTGAGGCCGGAGGGCCGTGCGCCCTCCCCTCTCACGCCGGCGCGAAGCAAGCGTTCGGGTGGACAGCCGGCGCGCCGGCTGTCGGCGAGGGCGATTTCACCGGGCCGTCACACGGCCGTACCGCTCCGCCGACCTGAGCCCGATATTTTGTTGAGCCCTCGCACCGCAGGGCGGGAGCGAATCCTCACCCCACCGGCTGCCACTTGCCCTCGGCATTGCGGCAGGCCGCGCCGCGGGCGATCTGCGGGCGGTCCCCCACATAGATGGTGTGCGAGTAATCGCGGCAGGTCGTATAGCCCGAGCGGTTGTAGGCCGGGCCGGCGATGACCGTGCCGCGCACCGTTCCCTCGCCGCGCCAGCCCACGGGATAACCCGGCCCGCCGGTTTCCAGAGCGGTGACCTCGGCCTCGTAGGCGCGCTGGCGATCCACCTCGACCAGCCCCCGCGCGACCGTGCCGTCCGCCTGGCCGGAGGCCGCCGACGCGAGCACCGGGGATGCCGGGCCGCCCGCGGCCATCGCCGGCGAGGGCGATCCCGCAGCGGTGCTCGCGCACCCGCCGAGGGCGCCTGAAAGGAGCAGGGCGAGGCAGGCGGCAGGCGGAAGGACGGTCACCGCGGGCAAGCGCATCGGATCAGGGGCCTTCAGTACGGGACGCGGCGCGGCACGAGGCCCGACGGATCCGGCAATGGGGGCGGTTCGCTCCAGTCTTACCCTCATGCGGCGGGAAGCACCAGTTCCGATCTGAGCCCGCCGATAGGCGCGGTAGCCAGCTCCAGACGCCCCCCGTAGAGCGACGTCAGCTCGTAGACGATCGACAGGCCGAGCCCCGATCCCGGCTTCGATTCATCCAGCCGGCGGCCGCGCCGCGCCGCGGCGATGCGGCGCTCCGGCTCCAGCCCGGGGCCGTCGTCGTCGATGAGCACATGGAACACGGGCCGGTCGCCCGGCTCGCGTGTTTCGCCCATCCGCACCTCGACCTCCACCCGCGACACCGCCCATTTGCAGGCATTGTCGATCAGGTTGCCCACCATCTCCTCGATGTCGTGCGCCTCGCCGCGGAAGCGCACCTCGTCGAGGATCCGCACGTCGATGGCGAGCGGCCTGGTGTGGTGGATCTTCTCCATGGTGCGCACCAGGGACGCGACGGTGGGAGCAATGTCGCAGGTGGTCGCCACCACCGACACCCGGGCCGCCATGCGCGCCCGCTCCAGGTGGTGGGCCACCTGATCGCGCATCAGCCCGGCCTGATCGCGCACCCGCACCGCCAGCGGATCCTCCCGCCCGGCCGCCTCGTTCAGCAGGACCGACAGGGGCGTCTTCAGGGCATGGGCGAGATTGCCCACATGGGTGCGCGCCCGCTCGACGATCTCCTTGTTGGCGTCGATGAGCGCGTTGACCTCGCGCACCAGGGGGGCGAGCTCGTCCGGATAGGGGCCTTCGAGCCGGTCCTTGCGGCCGGAGCGCACTGCCGCCAGCGCCTCGGACACCCGCTGCAGCGGCTTGAGCCCGTAGCGCACCTGCACCAGCACCACCACGACGAAGGCCACGAAGAGAAACGCGAGGGTCCCGAGCAGCACCAGATTGAAGAGCCCGATCTCCTTCTCCAGCTCCGATGCCACCGCCGCCACGGACACGATGAAATGCCCGTCCGGCCCGAGATCCACGTCGCGCTCCACCATGCGCAGGCGCTCGGCGTGGGGCCCGGTCACATAATCCTGGCGCGGGCTTCCGGCGAGCTCCGGCCGCTTCTGGTCGGCGAGCCGCGGCAGGCTGCCGGAGGGCAGGGAGGAGGAGGTGCGCTGCTTCGAGGGATCACCGGCCGCGTCGCTGATCTGCCAGTACCAGCCCGAATTGGGGAAGACGAAGAGCGGGTCCTCGAGGGTGATGTGCTGAGGCAGGGGGGTGCCGGTGGCGTTGGCCACGTGGGCGACGATGGTCTTCAGGTAAACATCGAGCCGCCGGTCGAAAGCCCGCTCAGCGGCCGAGCGGTTGAGCGTCGACAGCACCAGCCCCACCATCGCCAGCAGGGCGAAGGTGATGGCGATGGCGGACAGGAACAGACGGAAGGCGATGGAGCCGGGGCGCGCTCTGTGCATTAGGCGGGCGTCCGCCCCCGGCGCAGGACGGCGCCGCTCCTGTGGCCCTCAATGGAGGTCATCGGCCGTCGCCAGACGATAGCCGAGCCCGCGCACGGTGCGAATCACATCGCAGTCGAGCTTCTTGCGCAGGCGCCCCACGAACACCTCTATGGTATTGGAATCACGATCATAATTCTGGTCGTAGAGGTGATCGACCAGCTCAGCGCGCGGCACCACCCGGCCCACGTGATGCATCAGGTAGGACAGCAGGCGGTATTCATGGGAGGTCAGCTTGACCGCCGCCCCGCGCACCGTCACCCGGCCGGAGCGGGTATCGAGCCGCACCGGCCCGCACACCAGCTCGCAATGGGCATGGCCGCTCGCCCGGCGCAGCAGCGCGCGCAGCCGGGCCAGCACCTCCTCCATATGGAAGGGCTTGGCCACGTAATCGTCCGCCCCCGCGTCGAAGCCCTGCACCTTCTCGCTCCAGCGGTCGCGCGCAGTCAGCATCAGCACCGGCATGTTGCGGCCGTCGCGGCGCCACTGGTCGAGGATGGACAGGCCGTCCATCTTGGGCAGGCCGATATCCAGGACCACCGCGTCATAGGGCTCGCTCTCGCCGAGGAAGCACCCCTCCTCGCCGTCGAACGCACGATCCACCGCATAGCCCGCATCGTTGAGCGCGGCGACCAGCTGGCGATTGAGATCGGGATCATCCTCGACGACGAGAAGGCGCACGTGTTTCCTCATCCGAACCTGAAATGGCAAGCTACCATGCCGGCGTTCCGGGCGCACGCGGGCGCGCCGGAAAAATGCCCGGGTGCCCGCCCGGCGGGCTCCTTCCGCCTGTCTTGACGGGCGGAGGGCTAGTGCCAGCCGCAGAGCCTTTTCCCGACCGCATTGTGGGCCTTGGCCTGCCGGATGGTCTCGTCGCTATCGGCGCGGGACCAGCGGATGGGCGCGGCCGAGGCGCAATAGACCTTAGTCGCGCCGGAAGGCGTCGTCGTCGCGCAGGCGCCGAGCATCGGCATTACGATGATCAGCATCAGCACGCGCGCGAGCGGCCGCCGCGATGGCAGCTTCGGCATCGCGTTCCCCCTTTGCTTGGGCATCCTTCCAGCCCTGTTGACGTTCGCGCCGCCCGTAGGCGAGCGCGGCGAAGACGGCACCCGCCGCGGCCATGATCCGCATCCCCATGGCAATCCCGAAGATGCGGACCACCAGCACGCCGGCGCCGGCCAGCAGGAGGAGCCCGCCGGCCGCCTGGAGCTTCCAGTCGGCGCCATAGATGAGGAGGTCGGAAAGGCTCATGCCCCCGCCTCCGCCAGGCCGCCGAGCCAGCGGGGCAGCGTTCCCGCATCGCGCAGCCGCTTCCAGATCAGGAACACCCCCACCGCCACGGCGCCGCCGAAGGCGAGATAGCCGAGCCAGCCGAGGGTCAGATACTCCTGGTTGTCGCGCACCACTCCGGCGACATCCTTGCCGGCCGCGACCATGCTCGCCGCCTGCTCCACATCCAGGGTGCCGGCGAGCCCGATGGCCCCGGTGGCGACGGCGGTGGCCGCCGCCTGGACGGTGCCGCTCCGCAGCGCCTTGCCGCCGGGCAGCGGATCGGGCGCGGCATCGTCCTCCCCCTTCAGGCCGCCGAGCCGCGCCGCGACCTTCGCAAGGGTGAGCGGGCCGGCGATACCGTCCACCCGGAGGCCGTTGCGCGCCTGGAAGTCCCTCACCGCGCGCGCGGTCGCCGGGCCGTTGCGGCCATCCACCTCAAGGGCGTAGCCCAGCCCGTTGAGCTGCTCCTGAAGCTGGCGGATATCGTCGTCCGCGGCGGCATCCTCCCAGGCGGTCCCGCCGTCCTCGAGCAGCGGATAGATCCGCGCGAACCAGGCCTTGCGGTCGGCAAAGCCGTTGTAGCCGCCGTTGATGCGCCGCGTGATGGCGGCGATATCGTTGCGGTCGGCGAGCGCGTTGCAGGCGCTCTCGCGCCATTCGGCGAGCGCCGGCAGGAGCGCGTAGCGCGGGTCGGTCACCAGCTCCGGCTGGTCCTCGAACAGCGCCCCCTTGCCGCAGGTCGCGCCCATGCGGCGGTGGTTGCCGCGGCCGGTGGTCTGCAGGATGCCGTTGCCGCGATAGAGCCAGCCGTCACCCGCCTTGGTGTTGCCGAGCTCGCGCGCCTTCCTCGGGTTGCCGAGGCCATAGACCCGCTCGAAGATCGCCGGGCCGTCCTTGGCCAGAAGGCGCGCCTCGGCGGCGGTGACCGCCGCCGAGTGCCGGCCCACGCCGAAGATCTCCGTCAGGCGCGACGCCGAATAGGCGCCGCTCTCCCGCTCGATGGTGAGGCCGTCCGTCTCGTGGAAGACCTGCGCCAGGAAGTGGGCGAGGCGCAGCGGCGTGGTGAGGCCGTAATCAGCCATCACCTCGTCCCCCTGCTCGAACGCCTGGACATAGTTGGGCCGCGCGCGCCGGCAGAGCCGACGCACGATGTCAATCGCCCGCATGGGATCACCTCGGAATGAGCCGAAACAAAAAAGCCGCCCTGAGGCGGCCGGATCGGGATGGTGCCGGCGCTCAGGCGCCGGTCACGGCACCCTGCGGAAGAGTCCGCAGTTGTTGAGGCGCACCTGCACCGTCCCGGCCGCCGCGGCGTAGAGGGAGACGGCGAAGGCGGCGGTGGAGATGGTGCCGGCGCCGATCACGTTCCGGCCCGTCCGCAGGGTGAGCGAGTGCGCCACGGACAGGCCCGGCGAGCCCACATAGGCGCCGCTCTCGTTGGCCGCGACCGGCGCCTGCGCCGTGGCCTGCACATAGGCCCGCAGGGTGGGCGCCGAGAGCACGCCGGAATTGGCCCCGACGTCGACGCTGGCCCAGGCCTCGAACTCGTCGCCGGTCGCGTAGTTGGTGGTGACGGGATAGGAGGCCGCCTGGATGTACTCGCCGCCGGCCGAGAAGGTGCAGTCGAGCACCAGATCGGCACCGCGACCGTCGGAGCGCGCCACCACGGAGGACACTGCCGTTGCCGATCCGGAACGGCTGACGGTCCAGCTCTTGGGCACAGTGCCGGTGATGCCGGCACCGGGCGTCCCGGCAACCGAGGTGTCCAGGAAGAGGCCGTTTTGACAGTGATTGGCGCCAAGGCTCCCGGCAGCGGAGGAATATTCCCAGGCCGCCACGGGACCCGGCGCGAAATTGGGAACGATGGTGTCGAGCAGCGTCGCCAGCGCCGCTCCGAGATTCATCCCGCCGAGCCGCACCGGGTGGATGCCGTCGGACGAATAGCCGGACTTGAAGGCAATGGTGGTGCTGAGCTGGCTGGAGTCCCACATGGTGGCCGTGGCGTCGAACAGAATGACGCCGTGGTTGGCCGCCGCGTACTGGCGCAGGAGCTGATTGTAGCGCAGCACTTCGAGAAGCTGCGCGGCGGTGAGGGCGGATCCGGAAAACTCGGTGATGACGAAGAGACGGCGGCCGGCGGCCAGCACCTTGTCGAAGGCCTCCTTCAGGCCGATGGCGCTGTTGTAGCCGGTCCAGGCCTGCTGCGCCGTGTAGTTCTGCACCACATCGTTGTAGACGCCGAAGATGGCGATCATGCCCGCGCCGCTGCCGAGCACGGCATCGAGGCGCGCCAGATACTGATC
>JAFIHR010000410.1 GCA_017849325.1 Xanthobacter autotrophicus
CGCCCGGCGGCGAGGGCGGCCGGCATGCGCGGCGGCGGCAGCACCACGAACTCCACGTCCCGGTCCGGCTCGATGCCGCAGGCCGCCAGCCAGAAGCGCAGCTCGAAATTGTGCCCGGAGAACGGATAGACGACGCCGAATCGCAGCGGCGGGAGGCCCCGGGCGCGGCGCGCCACCACCACCACCTCGCGCAGCGCCTGGCCCACCCGCGCCGCATCGATGGTGTCGCCGGCCCCGGCCGAGGCGAGATCCTGCGCGACCGACCGCGAGACCGTCACGGCATTGCCGCCGAGCCCCATGGCGATGGGCGCCACGAGCGCGGGCGCCAGCGGAAACAGCCCGAGGTTGGCGGCGATCGGCATGGGCGCGAGGATATGCGCCGCGTTGAGGCTGCCCACCGCGAGGCGGTCGCGCACGCTGCTCCAGGACGGCTCGCGCGACAGCTTGACCGCGAGCCCCTCGTCGCGGGCGAAGCCCTTCTCCACCGCGCACAGAAGGATGGCGGCATCGAGCAGGGGCACGAAGCCGACGTGGATGTCCTGATCCTGCGACATGGCTCAGCCCTCCAGCATGCCCGCCGCCATGACGAGGCTCTGCGCGATCTCGCCAATCTTGCGGTTCTGGTTCATGGCGGTGGTGCGCAGCAGCTTGTAGGCCGCGTCCTCGCTCAAACCCTTGGATTTCATCAAAATGGCCTTGGCGCGGTCCATCACCTTGCGGTTCTCCAGCTCGGTGCGCGCCTCCTCCAGCTCCCGCGCCATGCGCGAGAAGGCGTTGAACCGGCTGATGGCCATGTCGAGGATGGGCTTCACCCGCTCCTGCTTCAGGCCGTCCACCACGTAAGCGGAGACGCCCGCCTCCACCGCCGCCTCGATGGCCGCGCTGTCGGAGCGGTCCACGAACATGGCGATGGGCCGCTTCACCGAGCGCGACAGAAGGAACATGCTTTCCAGCATGTCGCGGTTGGGGTTCTCGAGGTCGATGACGATCACGTCGGGCGCAAGGCGCTCGATGATCCGCGCGACCCCCTGGATTTCGTGCACGACCGTCACCCGTGTGTGCCCAGCCGCGCGCAGGCCCTCCTCGATGACCTGCGCACGAATGGCGTTCTCATCGATGACCAGAATGGTCAGATCCGTGTCCCGCATCACACCTTCATGCCCGAGCTGCTCCGGCCGCCGGTCGCGACCTCCCGCCTCGCCGTCGCTTCAATACACATCCCGGACATAACGCTTGTTTGTCGCCATTTCGGCAACATAGGCCCGCGCGGCATCCGCCGCCATGGCGCCGTGGGTGGCCACCACCTCCACCAGCGCCCGATCCACATCCTTCGCCATGCGCGCGGCATCGCCGCAGACGTAGACGTGCGCCCCCTCCTGAAGCCAGCGCCACAGCTCGGCGCCGGCCTCCCGCATGCGGTCCTGCACATAGACCTTCGCCGCCTGGTCGCGGGAAAAGGCGGTATCGAGGCGGGTGAGATGGCCGCTCTTCGCCCAGTCCTCCAGCTCCTCGCGGTAATAGAAGTCGCTCGCCCGGTGCTGCTCGCCGAAGAACAGCCAGTTCGCCCCCCTTGCCCCGCCGAGCGCGCGCTCCTGCAGGAAGGCGCGGAACGGGGCGATGCCGGTGCCCGGACCGATCATGACGATGGGACGGGCGCCATCCTTCGGCACGCGGAAGTGGGGCGACGACTGGATGAACACCGGCACCTCCCCCTCCCCCGCCCGGTCGGCGAGGAAGGTGGAGGCGACGCCGCCGCGCGGCCGCCCCTCGCACAGATAGCGCACGGTGGAAACGGTGAGCTGCACCTCGCCCGGCGTGGCGCGCGGGCTCGAGGCGATGGAATAGAGCCGCGGCTGGAGCTTCTTCAGCGCGCCGAGGAGATCCGCGCTCGCCACCTTGCGCGGCGCGCGGCGGAACAGGTCTGCCGCCTGCTTGCCGTAGAGCCAGCCATCGAGCGCGGCGCGCTCGCCCGCCAGGAGGCCGGCCAGCGTTTCGTCGGCGCTGACCTTGCTCCACCAGCCGAGCAGGTCGGGAGTGATGCGGGCGATCTCGAAGCGGCTCGCCAGCGCCTCCGCCAGCGGCAGCTCCTCGCCGCGGCCGACGCCCACGGGCTCCGCGCCGTCCAGCCCCAGCAGGCCGAGGATCTCCTGGACCAGATGCGGGCAGTTGCGCGGCATCACCCCGAGGGCATCGCCCGCCTCATAGGCGAGCTCGCCGATGGCGAGGCCGATCTGGCGAGTCTCCTTGCCGCTGCCCGGCGCATTGAGCACGCGATTGAGCACAAGGCGCGCCGGGAAGGGATGGGTACGGCCATAGGCCGGAGCCGCGCCGTCCTTCGCGCGGGTGGAGGCCCCGGCCGGCGCCGGCTTCACCGCCAGCGCCTGCGCGACCGCCGCCTGCCAGCGCGCGGCATCGTCCTCATAGTCCGGCTCGCAATCGATGCGGGGGGTGACGCGCTTCGCCCCGAGGGCCTCGAGGCGCGCGTCGAGCGCCCGGCCGAAGCCGCAGAATTGCGCATAGCTGCTGTCGCCGAAGGCCAGCACGCTGAAGCCGAGATCCGGCAGCGCCGGCATCTCGGGCGCGGTGAGGCGCGCCCAGAACGCCGCCGCCGCATCCGGCGGATCGCCGTCGCCGAAGGTGCTCACCACGAACAGCACCGTCCCCGCTCCGGAAAGCTCCGCCGGATCGAGGGCATCGAGGCCCGCGAGCCGCACCGCGAGCCCGCCTTCGCGCAGGCTCCCGGCGATGGCCTCCGCCGCCGCTTCCGCCCGCCCGGTCTGGGAGGCGAAGGCCAGCGTCACGGTCTGGCCGGAGGGAGCGGGCAGCGGGGCAGCGCCGCCGGGCACCCGGGAGAACAGCCCCGCCAGCAGGCCGTCCACCAGCAGCCGCGTCTGCCGGCCGACAGGCGCGCCGGGCGGCAGCACGGGCACGCCATCCCCCGCGCCCGGCGGTTGCACGGCGAGGCCGGCGAGGAAGCCCTGCAGATAGGCCCTCTCCTCGGCGGCGAGCTCCAGCTTCGCGGTGGGGGCAAGCCCGGCAATGTCGGCGAAGGCGGTGAGCACGGACGACAGCGGGGCGCCTTGGTCGTCGAGGCAGCGCAGGGAAGCGAGCGTGGTGGCGCAGGCCCCGTTCACCCGGCCGACGGCGCGGGCCTCGGCCCCCGTCCGCGCCTCCACCGGCCGGGGCGCCGCGGCGACCCGGGTGAGCGCCACCGCCGCCACCTTGAACTCCGGCTGCTGCGAGACCGGATCGATGGCATCGCTGGTCACCGCGTTGATAGCGAGGGCGTCGCCGAACACGTCGTTCCAGTGGAACGGCGCGAAGCACTGCCCGGGCGCCACGCGCTCGCTCAGGGACGCCGGCAGCACGGCGCGCCCGCGGCGCGAGCGCACCTCGACGAGATCGGCCGGGCCGACATCGAGACGCTCCGCATCCGCCGGATTGAGCTCCAGGAAGGGGCCGGGATTGAGCTTGTTGAGGGTGGCGACCTTGCCGGTCTTGGTGAGCGTGTGCCACTGGTGCTGCAGGCGCCCGGTATTGAGCAGAAAGGGGAAATCGTCGTCCGCCTGCTCCGCCGCCGGCACGAACGGCGCCGGGACGAAGCGCGCCCGCCCGTCCGGGGTGGGGAAGGCCAGCTCCGGCACGCTGCCGTCGGCGGCCGCAAGGCGCGGCATGTGGACGCCGTCATTGAGATAGCGGATGGGATTGCGCGCCGGGCCCTCGGCCGCGACCGGCCATTGCAGCGGGCCCCCGGCGAGCCGCGCATGGCTGGCGCCGGCAAGGTCATAGCCGGTGGCGGGATTGGAGAAGCCCTTGATCTCCTCGAACACCTCCGCCCCGCTCGCGTAGGAGAAGTCGGCCCCATAGCCCATCTCGCAGGCCACCTGGGCGATGATGCGCCAGTCGGCCATGGCCTCGCCGGGGGGCTCCACCGCCTTGGCCGAAAGGGTCAGCGTGCGCTCGGAATTGACCAGCACGCCGTCCGCCTCCGCCCACAGGGCGCCGGGCAGCAGCACATCGGCATAGACGTTGGTCTCGGTGTCGAGGAAGGCGTCCTGCACCACCACCAGCTCGGCCGCCTTCAACGCATCGATCACCACCTGCCGGTTGGCGACGGAGGCCACCGGATTGGTGCAGATGATCCAGCAGGCCTTCACGCCGCCCGCCTTCATCTCCTCGAACAGCGCCAGGGTGCCGCCGGTCTTCTGCGCCGTCAGGCTCCCCGGAGAAAGGCCCCAGCGCGCCTCGGTGAAGGCCCGGTCGGCATCGGACAGCAGGCTGCGCTGGCCCGGCAGGCCCGGGCCCATGTAGCCCATCTCGCGCCCGCCCATGGCATTGGGCTGGCCGGTGAGGGAGAAGGGACCGCGGCCCGGCTTGCAGATCTCGCCGGTGGCGAGGTGGAGGTTCACCACGGCGTTGACGTTGGCGGTGCCGTGGCTGCTCTGGTTGAGCCCCATGGTCCAGCAGGTGACGAAA
>JAFIHR010000411.1 GCA_017849325.1 Xanthobacter autotrophicus
ACCATCGTCGGCGCCTTCGCCTCGGGCGACATCCTGCAGGTGCTGTTCTTCTCGGTGCTGTTCGGCGTTGCGCTGGCCGCGGTGGGCGAGCACGGCAAGCCGGTGCTCGATTTTCTGCAGGCGCTCACCAGCCCGATCTTCAAGCTGGTGGCGATCCTGATGAAGGCGGCGCCCATCGGCGCGTTCGGCGCCATGGCCTTCACCATCGGCAAGTACGGCATCGGCTCGGTGGCGAACCTGGCGCTGCTGATCGCCACCTTCTACCTCACGGCGTTCATCTTCATCGTCGTCGTGCTCGGCCTGGTGTGCCGCTACAACGGCTTCTCCATCCTGGCGCTGATCCGCTACATCAAGGAGGAGATTCTGCTGGTGGTGGGCACCAGCTCGTCGGAGGCGGCCCTGCCCAGCCTGATGGAGAAGCTGGAGGCGGCGGGCTGCAAGCGCTCGGTGGTGGGCCTCGTGGTGCCCACCGGCTATTCCTTCAACCTCGACGGCACCAACATCTACATGACGCTGGCGGCGCTGTTCATCGCCCAGGCCATGGACATCCACCTCTCGCTCACCGAGCAGGTGATGCTGCTGCTGGTCGCCATGCTGAGCTCGAAGGGCGCGGCGGGCATCACCGGGGCCGGCTTCGTGACGCTGGCGGCGACCCTGTCCGTGGTGCCGGCCCTGCCGGTGGCGGGCATGGCGCTGATCCTCGGCATCGACCGCTTCATGTCGGAATGCCGCGCGGTGACCAACTTCATCGGCAATGCGGTGGCGACCATCGTCGTGGCCCGCTGGGAGGGCGAGCTCGACAGCGAGCAGCTCCGGGCGGCCCTCGCCGGCCAGCTGCCGGAGGATGTCTCCGAGATCGCCGCGGCCACGCCCGCCGAGTGACGGCGCCATCGCGGCCCGGCGGTCCCTTGCGGTCCCCGGCGCCGGGTCGCGGCGGGACCGCGCCGCCGCGGCGGAGGGCCCTCGCCCTTCGCCGGCCGGCATCAATCCCTCCGGGGGAATTCCTCCGGCGGCGGCGACCCGCAGCGCCGGAGCGCCGCCAGCCCGTCCCAAGGTCCCACGGCGGTCAGAACACCTGCACGCCGATGGACTTGAACATGGCATAGGCCGACGTCCCGGGAGCGATGCCGAGGTCCATCACCGAATCCGGCGTGAGCTGGGAGAGGATGAGCGCATCGCCCACCATCACCTCGGCCATGGCCATGGTCTTGTCGGCGGTCTCGCGCAGGTTCCGCACCGTTCCGAGCAGCATGTTGTTGGTGCTGACGTTCTCCGGCGGCGCCTTGATGCCGAGCACCACCTCGTTGGCGGGAATGCGGATCCGCATGCGGGCGCCCACCGGCTCCGGGCAGATCGGCACGAACACGCTGGCGCCGTGCGCGTCGAGCTCGGTCAGCCAGCGGCTCTCGTGGTGCGCCTTCACCGTCACCGACAGCACCGCGCCGGCATTGATGCTGGAGGCGAAGGGCAGGTCGGCGCGGGCGAGGATCTCGCTCACCGGGCCGGCCGCCACCACGCGCCCCTGATCCAGCAGCACCAGCGTGTCCGCAAGCTGCGCCACCTCCTCGATGGAGTGGGAGATCAGCACGATGGGGATGTCGAGATCGTCGTGGAGCCGCTTCAGGAACGGCAGGATCTCGTGCTTGCGCGTGGCATCGAGGGCCGAGAGGGGCTCGTCCATCAGCAGCAGGTCCGGCTGGCACAGCAGCGCCCGGCCGATGGCCACGCGCTGGCGCTCGCCGCCCGACAGCCGCCGCGGCTTGCGGTCGAGCAGGTGGCCGATGCCCAGAAGCTCCACCGTCTCGTCGAAGCCGACCCGCTGCCGGCCGTTCGCCTTCGGCGCGCGGCGCAGGCCGTAATGCAGGTTCGAGGCGACCGTCATGTGCGGAAACAGGCGGCCGTCCTGGAACACCACGCCCACGCGGCGGTCGGCCGGCGCAAGGTCGGAGAGCACCTTGCCGTCCAGCACCACCTTCGCCTCCTCCGCCTTCAAGAGGCCGGAGATGGCCGACATGACCGTCGACTTGCCGCAGCCCGAGGGGCCGAACAGCGCCACCACGCCGGGCGTCGGGGCGGAGAACTCCACATCCGCGGCGAAGGCGGGAAAGGTGTGCTTGAGAAGGACGCTCAGTGTCATGCGCGCAACCGCTTGCCGACCCATTCGCCGAGCAGCAGCCCCGCCACGGCCAGCGTCACCGAGACCATGGAGAGGCGGGCGGCCGCCTCCTCGCCGCCCGGGGTCTGCAGCGCGGAGAAGATGGCCAGCGGCAGGGTCTGTGTCTGGCCCGGGACGTTGGAGGCGAAGGTGATCACGGCGCCGAACTCGCCGAGGCTGGAGGCGTAGGCGGTGATCGCCCCGGACACCACGCCGGGCGCCATCAGCGGCAGGGTGATGGTGAAGAAGCGATCGAGCCCCTTGGCGCCCATGGTGCTCGCCGCATCCTCAAGGCCGGCGTCCACCGAATCGAGGGACAGCTTGATGGCCCGCACCATGAGCGGAAAGGACATGACGGCGCAGGCCAGCGCCGCGCCCGTCGCGGTGAACACGAGGCGGACGCCGAACCAGTCGTTGAGCCATTGCCCGACCGGCCCGCGGATGCCGAACACCACCAGCAGCAGCCAGCCCACCACCACCGGCGGCAGAACGAGCGGCAGGTGGGCGACGATGTTCAGCACCGTGCGGCCGGGCATCCTCGGCCAGCGCAGCAGCATGGAGACGATGATGGCCAGCGGCAGGCCCATGGCGACCGCATGGGCGGCCACCACGAGGCTGAGGCGGATGGCCTGCCACTCCTCCGGGGTGAAGAGGTCGCTCATGGCTTGGTGAAGCCCAGGCGTCCGTAAATCTCCAGGGCCTCGGGGCCGATCAGGAAGGCGAGCAGGGCGCGCGAGGCCGCGTTGTCGTTGGCCGTCACCACGGCGAAGGGATAGGTGACCGGCGCGTGGGACTCCTTCGGGAACACGCCGATGATCTTCACGCGGGTGGAGACCGCCGCGTCGGTCTCGTAGACGATGCCGACGGGCGCCTCGCCGCGCTCCACCAGCAGCAGCGCGTTGCGCACGCTGTCGGCGCGGGCGAGCCGCGGGCCGATGGCGTCCCACTGGCCCATCCAGGTCAGCGCCTCCTGGGCATAGCGCCCCACCGGCACGTGCTGGGGATCGCCGGTGGCGAGCCGGCCGTTGCGGCCGAGCAGCGCCGCGATGTCCGTGGTCTTGGTCAGCTCCACCTTCAGCGTGCTGTCGGCGGGGGCGATGAGCACCAGGCGGTTGCCGATGGGCGACACGCGGGTGTCCTTGACCACGAGGTTGCGCTCGGCGGCCCAGTCCATCCACCGTTCGTCGGC
>JAFIHR010000079.1 GCA_017849325.1 Xanthobacter autotrophicus
GCCACCATGGCGAGCTTCATGGCCTGCTCCTGGAACAGCGGCACGCCCAGGGTCTTGTGCAGCACGGCGTAAAGCTCGTCGGGCTCACCGTGCTCCGGGGCGGGGGAGGGGTAGACCTCCTTCTCCTGCCCGGCGCGGCGGCGCAGATAGGGATGCACCATGTCGCCCTGGATGGGGCCGGGCCGCACGATGGCCACCTGGATCACGAGATCGTAGAAGGTCTTGGGCCTGAGGCGCGGCAGCATGTTCATCTGCGCCCGGCTCTCCACCTGGAACACGCCGATGGAATCCCCGCGCGAGAGCATGGCGTAGACTGCGGGGTCCTCGCCCGGCACGTCGGCAAGGCCGATGTCCATGCCCTCATGCTCCTTGAGGAGGTCGAAGGCCTTGCGGATGCAGGTGAGCATGCCGAGCGCCAGCACGTCCACCTTCATGAGGCCGAGGGTGTCGATGTCGTCCTTGTCCCATTCGATGAAGGTGCGCTTCTCCATGGCGGCGTTGGCGATGGGCCCCAGCTCGTCGAGGCGCTCGCGGGCGAGGATGAAGCCGCCCACGTGCTGGGAGAGATGGCGCGGCGCGCCGAGCAGCCGGGTGGCGAAGGAGATGGCGCGGCGGATCATGGGGTTGTCGGGATCGAGCCCGGCCTGGCGCACGTGGGCATCGGGGATGGCGCGCCCGTAGCTGCCCCAGTTGGTGCCGGCGAGGCGGGCGGTGACATCCTCGGTGAGGCCGAGCGCCTTGCCCACGTCGCGGATGGCGCTCCTCGGCCGGTAGCTGATGACGGTGGCGGCGATGCCGGCGCGGTGGCGGCCGTATTTCTCATAGATGTGCTGGATCACCTCCTCGCGCCGCTCGTGCTCGAAATCCACGTCGATGTCGGGCGGCTCGCGGCGCTCCTCGGAGAGGAAGCGGGCGAACAGGAGGTCGTGCTCCGCCGGGCCCACGCAGGTGATGCCGAGCACGTAGCACACCGCTGAATTGGCCGCCGATCCGCGCCCCTGGCACAGGATGCCCTTGTCCTCGGCGAACCGCACGATGTCGTGGATAGTGAGGAAATAGCGCGCGTAATCGAGCCGGGCGATGAGCGCCAGCTCGTCCTTCAGCAGCCTGTCCACCTTCTCGGGCGTGCCCGCGGGATAGCGGATGGCGGCGTGGCGGAAGGTGAGCTCCTCCAGCCACTCCTGGGCATTGCGGCCGGGGGGCACCGGCTCGTCGGGATAGGCGTATTTCAGCTCGTCCAGGGTGAAGTCGATGCGGGAGAGGACATGGCTGGTCTCGGCCACGGCCTCGGGCGCATCGCGGAACAGGCGGGCCATCTCGGCGGGCGCCTTGAGGTGGCGCTCGGCATTGGCGGCGAGCCTGCGGCCGGCGGCGGCCACCGGCACGCCCTCGCGGATGGCGGTGAGCACGTCCTGCAGGTCGCGCTCCTCGGGAGTGGCATAGAGCGCGTCGTTGACGGCGAGGAGCGGCAGGTCGTGGCCCCGGGCCAGGTCCTTCAGGGCGAGGAGCCGGCGCCGGTCGCCGCCGTCGAGGTGGCGGGCGGCGGCGAGCCAGACGGCGCCGGGCGCGGCCTCCTTCAGGCGCGGCAGGAGGGGGGAGAGGGTCTCGGCGAGGCGCGGCAGCGGCGCCTCGGGCTGGATGAGGAGCAGGAGGTCGCGGCAATCGGCGAGGAGATCGTCGAGATGAAGGATGCAGTCGCCCTTCCTGGCCCTGAGGTTGCCGGTGGAGAGCAGGCGGCACAGCCGGCCCCAGCCCGCGCGGGTGGCGGGATAGGCGAGGATGTCGGGCGTGCCGTCGGCGAAGACGAGCCGCGCCCCCACCACCAGCCGGAAGGCCTCCGCCCGGGCACGCCACAGGGCGGCCGCGGCGGCGTGGAGCGTCTCCTCGGAGCCGGCCGCGCCTTCGGCTCCGGCGCGCCGCGCTTCGGCCCCTGGATCCTCCGATGCTTGGAGGGTGCTCCCGTGCCCCGCCGCCGTCGTGCGGGGATCGGTCGTGCGGAGCCAATCGAGGGTTTCGCCGCTCGGGCCCGGGTCGCGACCCGGCTTGTCCCGAGTGCTTTCAGCCCCCGGGCGGGCGGCGTGCTCGGCCCGTCCTTGGCCGGCCGCCGTCGTCCGGGATGGGGAGGCGGGAGGCTCCGTTGCCTCCGCCCCTGCTCCCGCCGTGCGCCCGCCGCCGGCCGAAGCGGCCGTTCGCACCTCGCCCGGGCCGGAGCCGTAGCGGACCTTCGGCGTGGGCGGGCGGCCCTTTTCCCGGAAGGTTTCGAGGGCGCCATGGGCGCGCACCACTCCGGCCACCGAATTGCGGTCGGCGAGGCCGAGGCCGCCATAGCCGAGGGCCAGCGCCCGGGCCACCAGGGCGGCGGGCGCGGAGGCGCCGCGCAGGAAGGAGAAATGGGAGGCGGCGGCGAGCTCCGCATAGGCGGCGGGGGGCGTGGAGGGCGCGCGGGGCGTGTCTTTCTCCTTGCGGGATGGATCGTTTTCCCTGTGGGATGCATCGTTTTCCCTGCGGGGCATGGCGTCCTCCCTCAGGCGAACAGGCCGTGCACGAACCAGCCCGGCCGCGCCGTCTCCCGCCCGTAGACGCCCTCCCGGTAGAGCCAGAAGCGCAGGCCGGCCTGGTCCTCCACCCGGAAATAATCGCGGGAGAGCGCCGCCACGCCCTCGGCCCACCATTCGGGCGCGAGGCGCTCCGGTCCCTCCGCATGCACCACCTCGTGCAGCACGCGCCGCCAGCGGAAGCGCAAGGGCGGGCCGTCGGGCACCTCGGCGAGGGTCTCGACGGGCTCGGGGCGGGCAAACAAGGTGAGCGGGCGTTCCGGCGGCAGGCCCGCCGGGGCGGCGGCGGGCCAGGGGGCTGCCGGGCGGCCGGCCGCTTCCCGCTGCGCCGGGAGGGTGCGCGCGGCGGCCTCGGGAACATGGCTGTCGCGGGCGGCAAAGCGCATCACCCGGTCGGCGCCGAAGCGGGTGGCGAGCACGTCCACGAGGGGGGCAAGGTCGTCCGCCTCGGCGGGGCCGTCGAGGCGGGGCTGGACCTCGGGCATGTCATCGCAGGCGGTCACCGCGAGGCGGATCACGTCGAAGCCGAAGCCCGGATCCAGCGGATCGGCAAGGCTTGCAAGGCGCTCCCGGAACAGATGGGCGAGATGGGCGGCATCGCGGGTGGGCCGGGCGGTGGCGGTCTGAAGGCGCCGCACCTGGCCGTCGCTGCGGAAGAAGCCGGCCTCGAGGCCGCGCACGCCCTTGCCCTGGCGCTCCAGGAGCCGGCACAGCTCCCGCGCCAGATCGGCGAGCACCGCCAGGGCGGTGCCGGGATCGGCCATGGGGTCGGCGAAGCGCCGCTCGGCTACGTGCAGGGGCATGGGGCGCAAGGGGGAGATGGGGGCGTCGCGCCTCCCCGTGATCTCGTCGAGGCGGGTGAGGAGCGTGTCGCCGAAGCGGGCGGCGAGGGCGGCGCGGGGCTGGGCGAGGAGGGCGGCGATGCGGTCGAGGCCGAGGCGCGAGAGGCTGCTCCGCGTCTCCGCATCGAGCCCCAGGGCGATGACGGGCAGGTCGCGCACGGCCGCCTCCTCCCCGCCCGCCGGCACGATCTGGCCGGGGCGCCAGCGGGCGAGGGCGCGGGCGGCGCGCGGCGTGCCGGCGAGGGCGCACTGGACGGAGAAGCCGAGGCCGCCGATACGGGCGTGCACGTCGGCCAGCAGCGCCGCTTCTCCGCCGAACAGATGGGCGCAGCCCGTGGCATCGATGAGGAAGCCCCGCCGTCCCGCCGGCGCCACCATGGGGGTCCAGCGCTCGGCGAAGGCGGCGAGGGCGCGCAGGAGGGCATGGTCCGCCGCCGCATCCGCCTCCGCCACGGCAAGATCGGGCAGGCGCGCCCGGGCGTCGGCCAGCGCCAGGCCGGGAAAGAGGCCGCAGCGGGCGGCCTCCTCATCCACCGCCACGATGCGGCGGGCCTGGGCGCGGGTCTCGGCCACCACCAGGGGCGGACGGGCGGCGGGCGCGCGGGATGCCGGCGCTCGGCGGGCAGGCGCCGGTTCCGATCCATTACAGGTCAGCGCCGTTTCCGGCGCGGCGGCGGGCGCCTCAGCCGGCGATCCGTTGCCCCGTCGCGGCCCGCTCCTCCCCCAGGAGAGGTTCCCCGCGCGGCGGAGGCGGTCGGTGGACAGGAACGGCAGGAAGACGGCGATGAGGCGTCGCCGCGCGCAAGAATGGGGCAAAGGATCGGGCATCGGCATCCCATTCCATGGTCCAGCGGCCGAGCGGCCCCAGGCGGTTGCGGATCAGGTCCAGGGTGAGGACGGGCGGCCCCAGCTCATGGGCCCGCCCGCTGGCGGAAGGGGCCGCGCTCACCACCCAGCGGGTGAGCGCGGCGGAGGGGACGGGCGCCGCGGCAGGGCGCAGCAGCAGCGCGAGGGCGCCGGTCTCGGCGGCGCGCAGGGCGAGGCGCCGGGTGGCGGTCAGGTCGAGCACCTCCGGCTCGCCCCAGGGCTCCGCCACCACGAGGCGGGGCGCATGGTGGCGCAGCGCCTCCTCGGCGGCGCGCAGCACGCCGGTGCCGTCCCGCGCCTGGACGAGCACGAGCCGGTCCGGATCGAGCCCCAGGCCGGCGCATCCCGCCCCGTGCAGCGCGCCGGTCTCGGACGCGGCCATGTCCTGGCGGATCCACACCACCGGCCCGCGGGCCAGGGCCGCCACCATGGCGGCGAAGCCCACGGCCGCCGTGGCGACGCCGCGATGGCCGCAGAACACCTCGTGCAGCGCCCCGCAGGCGAGGCCGCCGGCCAAGGCGCCGTCGAGCGGCTCCCCCAGCGGCAGACAGGCCCGGCCGCCCTGATGCAGGCCGTCCATGCTCTCCATGGCGGCAACGCTCCGCCGGAGCGCGGCCAGTGTCTCGCGCGGGGTGGTCATCAATGTTCCTCTTTTGTTCTAGAAACCACCGGGCACGGGAAGAGTCAAGGAGGGGGGTGCCCGCCGCCGCGCGCGGCGGCGCAGGGCTAGCGCGATCCCTTTGCGGGCACTGCCGGAAAGCGGGCGATCCGCTCCCCGGTGAAGCTGGCGATCCAGATCTCCGGGCCCACCTGCAGCGCGCCGGTCGCCCCGCCGAATCCGGCGGCCAGGGCCTCGGCATGGCTCACCGCGAGAAGCGGCGTGACGGCCAGGTCGGCCGGGGCGACCCGCGCCGCCGCATAGCCCAGCGGGCAGGCCTCCCCGCGGGCCTCGCAGCCGAACACGGCCTCCGGCCGGGCCGTCTGACCGGCGAGAAGCAGTGTGCCGTCGTCCGCCCAGCGCAGGTTGTCGGGCAGGAAATCGACCCCGGCGGATGCCTCCGCCGCGCCCGTGGACGCCAGGCGCCAGATCCGCCGGGCGGCCCATTCGCTGACGATGATCGCTCCATCGGCGGGGGACACGGCGATGCCGTTGGCGCCGGACAGATCGGGCCCGATGCGCCGCCATCCATCGGCCCCGCGCCAGCGCCAGACGCCGCCGGTGACCTCGGCCGCCGCGAACTTGCCGAGGAAATCGGGGTCGCGCGGATCGAACATGCTGGTCATCACGAAGCCGCCGTCCGCCTCGAAGGCCACCGCATTGCCCGAGGTGCCCGGCGGCTGTTCGATCCGGGCGCCGGCCACCACCACGGGCCGTCCGCCCGCAATCGCGATGGTGAGCCGGTCGATGGCCTCGCCCGCGCCGTGATCCACCACCAGCAGCTCGAACACGCCGCCGCCGATCGCCCGCGCATCGATGCCGTGGGGATCGAACGCCGACGTCCCGCGCCGGCCGGCCTCCGCGGCCGGCAGCCAGTCGAGCTCGAAGGCCGGCGCGCGCGCGTCCGCCTGCACCGCCAGCAGCGCGCCCTTGCCGCGCACCGAGCGCATGGCGCTGACGATGATCCAGGGCGTGCCCTCCAGCCGGACCAGATCTTCCGGGTGCCAGACCCCGCTGGCGAAGCCCGACGGCCGGACGCCGTGACCGGCTTCGCTCTGCTGCTGGACGATGACGATGGGGAGGTCGTTCATGATCGGCTCCTCGCGATGCGACTACGGGAGCAGGCTAGAGGCCGCCTCAGGCAGCGATAATACTGCTTGGAAGGGCTTTACTTGCGACTTCTAGTCGTCAATCAAGGACCGATGGAAAGCCTGGGCACCCTGTCGCTGTTCCTCGCCGCCGCGGAGGACCGGAGCTTCACCGGCGCGGCCCGCAGGCTCGGCCTGTCGCCGTCGGCGGCGGGCAAGGCCATCGCCCGGCTGGAGGCGCGCCTTGGTGTCGTCCTGTTCCGCCGCACCACGCGCGCGGTGAGCCTCACCGAGGAGGGCGAGCTTCTGTTCGAGCGCGCCCGGCTGATCCGCGACGAATGGCGCGAGGCGGAGGCGCTCCTCGCCGCGGCGAAGGCGGCGCCGCGCGGGCGCCTCAGGATCGCCCTTCCCGCTATCGGCCACCGGCTGCTGACGCCGCACCTTCCGGCCTTCGCGAGCCTCTACCCGCAGCTCGAGCTCGACCTCGACCAGGACGACCGCCTGGTGGACCTGCCGGCGGCGAGGATCGACGTGGCGATCCGCAGCGGGCGCCTCGAGGATTCGACGTGCCGGTCGCGCCGCCTGGGGGCGTTCCGCTTCGTCCTGTGCGCCGCGCCGGGCTATGTGGCGCGGCGGGGCGCGCCGCAAAACCTCGAGGACCTGAAGGCGCACGCCCGGATCCGCTTCCGCCATCCCGGCTCCGAGCGGCTGCAGCCCTGGCGCCTCGCCGGCCACGACGACGCGGCGGGCGGGCGCGCGGCGTTCGCGAGCACCAATATGGAAGGCGTCCTGTCGGCCGCCCTGGCGGGCCTCGGCGTCGCCCAGATGCCCGACTTCCTCGCCGCGGAGGGGCTGGCTTCCGGGGCGCTCGTCGCCTTTCTGGAGGATCACGCGCCGACGGAGACATTCTGGCTGGTCTGGCCGCAGCTCTCCCATCCCGCGCCCAAGGTGCGCGCGTTCATCGATTTCTGCGTCGGGCGGATCCTTCCGGGGGAGCCGTGCTAGGGGCGCCTCACGGCTTGGCGGCGAGCCACACCGTCATGCCCGGTTCCAGGCCCTCGAGTCCGGCGAGCGGATCGACGCGCAGGCGGAAGCTGTTGAGGTCGTGGTCGCCCACCGCCCGGGCGGCACGCCAGGTGGCGAACTCCCCGAGCGGCCGCAGCACCGTCACCCGCGCCGGCAGGGTGCGCCCGTCCGCAAGCCGGAGCTCGACGGCGGTCCCCACCGTGAGGCCGTCCAGCCGGTCCTCGCGGATGGTGAAGCTGAACCAGGGCGCATCCTGCCGCGCCAGGGTCATCACCGGACGGCCGGGGGCGAGGATCTCGCCGATCTCGGCCACCTGGACGCCCACCGTGCCGTCCGCCGGGGCGAGGAGCCGCGTCTTGGCGAGCTGGGTCTCGATCTCCGCGACGCGCGCCCCGGCGAGGGCGACCCGCGCGCCGGCGAGGGCGCGCTCCTCGCGGGTGGGGCCGGCCTGGGCGGCGGCATGCTGCGCCGTCTTCAGGGCGACCTCCGCCTCCGCCTTGGCGAGGGAGGCGTTGGCCTCGTCGAGGTCCTGCGGACTGGAGAAGCCCTTGGCGGCCAGGGCGGCGACGCGGCTCTGCCGCTCGCGCGCGAGAAGAAGGTTGGCGTTGGCCGTGCGCACCGCCTCGGCGAGGATCGCCACCTCCTCCGCCCGCACCCCGGACTCGACGCGGGCGCGCTCGGCCGCCGCGCTCGCCGCCGCCGCCCGCGCCTCGCCGAGGGAGGCGGTGAGCTCGGGCGTGTCGATCACCGCCAGAAGCTCGCCCTTGCGCACCGCCTGCCCGGGCTTCACCGGCACCTGCGCGAGGCGGCCGGACAGTTCCGGCGCGATGCGGATCTCGGTGTGGCGCACCATCCCCGGAACGGACGGCGGCTCCGCCGCTTCAAGACCGGCGGTCGCGGCGCCGAAGAGGCAGAGCGCCATGCCCATCATCAGGCGCCGGCGGGGCTTCGTCCTCATCATGGTCGGCTTTCTCCCCGGCCGGCGAGCCGGCCCGCGGCGATGGCGAGGATGGCGTAGATGAGGGCCAGCACCCACAGCCCGCGCCAGTCGAAGGCGACATCGAAGAGCGAGGCGCCCATCTGGTTGAGGCGCACGAGGCCGTCGATGCCCAGGGTCGAGGGGATGATGACGGCGGCGCGGCGCAGGATCTCGGGAATCGCCTCCGGCGGCCACGCTACCCCCACCAGGAAGAACAGGGGCAGGCTGAGGGCGATGGTGAGCAGGATGGCGGTCTCCCGCCGCTGGTACCAGGCGCCGAGGAACTGGCCGAGGAAGCTCACCGCGAGGAGGAACGGAACGAGCAGCGGGAGCAGCGCCAGGATGTGCGTGCTCGCAGCGAAGCCATAGACGCGGGGCAGCACGATGAGGAAGAGCGCGGCCCCCGGCAGCGCCAGGGCGAGATGGGCGAGGGCCTGTCCCGCCACCGCGCGCGCCCCGCCCCGGCTCCTGCGGGCGGCCCGGCCGCCGTGCTGGAAGGCGAGGCCGCCCGCCGTCGCCGCGCCCATGAGCAGGGTCTGCTGCAGGATCAGCACGAAGGCCGCCGGCACGATGTAGCTGGCATAGCCGCCGGTGGGATTGAACAAGGGCTCGCTCACCACCTCCACCGGCGAGCCGGAGGCGAGCGCGGTGTGGTAGAGGCTCCCGCCCGGGCGCGCACCGGCGCCCGACAGCTCCGCGCTCAAGCTGCCCGCGGCTTCCGCGATGCCGCCGAGCGCGCGGTTGTAGACGAGGAAATAGGCCGAATCCACATAGGCCGGCACCCGGGCGGGATTGCCCTTCAGCACCTCCCGCTCGGTGCCCTCGGGGATGCCGACGATGCCGAACACCTCGCGCTGCTCCAGCGCGCGGCGCGCTTCGGCGAGGGTGGTGGCCTGCCGCGCCACCGCGATCGCCTCGTCGGCGTCCAGCGTCTCGATGAGCGCCCGGCTCACCTCGGTATGGTCGTCATCCACCACGGCGATGGGGATGTCGCGGGTGAGCTGGCCGAGATAGGGCTGGGGATAGAACAGCCCGTAGACGATGGGCGCGAGCACGATCAGGCCGAACATGCCGCGGTCGCCGAGGATGCGGCCATATTCGTTCCGGAAGGCGCCGGCGACGCCGACCGGGCCGTCCGGCAGGGGCGCCGGTGTCTCGGGCGCCGTCTCGGGCGGGGCGCGGAAGAGGGCGCGAAGGCGCATCCAGGCGAGGGCGAAGAACACGAGCGCGAGCCCCGCGAGGGCGGCGAACGGCCCGGCGGTGTCCGCCACTGGCACGCCGCGGGCCGCCTGATCGAACAGGATCTGGATGTACCAGCGCAGCGGCAGCAGCGCCCCCCAGCCCTTGGCGAAGGCGCCCATGGCGAGGATCGGAAAGCCCACGCCGGCGAAGCCGAAGGCCGGCGAGCACACGATGCCGGTGAGCGAGAGCCCCACCGCCAGGTTCTTCACCAGGAGCTGGAACAGCGCGGCCAGCGACAGATAGGCGACGATCATCAGGAAGGCCGCCAGCGTCACGACCACCGGGTCGCCCCGGAACGGCACCCCATAGAGGCCGTGGATGATGCCGAGCCCCACCGCCATCATGACCACGTAGATGGCGAAGTAAGGCGCAAGCTTGCCCACCAGCGCGTTGAGGGGGCTGCCGCCCGCCGCCGTCATCCACGACGCGAAGCCGCGCGAGGTGAATTCCGAGCCCACCGCGAAGCCGGCCGCGATGGCGATGAGCACGTGCAGCACCGTAGGCAGGATCGCCCTCAGCAGGAACTGGGCATAGTTCAGCGCCGGGTTGGTGAGCACATATTGCTCCACCACCAGCGGGCCGGGCCGCGCGCCGGAGCGGGCCGCCGGGGCGAGGGCGATGTCCTTCGCGGCGGCGGAGCTGGCCGCCTGCAGCGCGCTCTGGGCGATGTTGCCGGGCGTGAAATACTGCTTGTTGGCGAAGATAACCACCTGCGGCCGCCGGCCCGCCAGCAGGTCGCGCTCGAAATCCCGCGGAATGTAGACGGCGGCGATCGCCGCGCCCGAGCGGATCGCCCGCATGGCGCCGGTGAGGTCCGTGGAACGCTCGGCCACCTCGGTGCCCGGCGCCGCCTGGATGGCGTGGACGAAGGTGATGGAGGTGGGGCTCCGGTCCGCATCCACCACGTCCACCTTCAGGCTGCGGATCACGGTGGAAGAGAAGGTGGCCGCCAGCAGGCCGAAGGCGATCAGCGGAACCACGAAGCACAGCAGGAAGGCCACGCGATCCTTGAGGATCCATCGCACTTCGCGGACCGCGACGCACAGCAGCCCCGGTCCGGGCGATGTCATCGCGCCGATCCGCGCCAGTCGGCATAGGCGCTCATGCCCGGCCGCAGGCCGGCGAGCGGCGCGACCGGATAGGCGCGCACCTCGAAGGTGCGCAGGTCGAAATCGCCGGTGGCGCGGGTCGCCCGCCAGCCGGCATATTCGCCCTTGGTGGCGATGGTGCGGACCTCGACCTCCACCGGCCGGTCGCCCAGCGCCGGAATGCGCACGGTGAAGTGGTCGCCGGCCTTCAGGCCGTTCACCAGATCCTCGCGCAGGTCGAAGCGCAGCCACACGTCGGAGAGGTCCACCAGCGCGACCAGCGGGACACCGGGGGAGACATATTCGCCGGGCTCGGTGTTCACCTCGTAGACCTGGGCGGCGACGGGCGCGGTCACGGTGAGCTCCCTGACCTGCGCTTCGAGGGTGCCGATGGCCGCCTCCGCCTTGGCCACCGCAGCCTCGGCGACGCCGCGCTCCTCGGCCGTGTAGCCGGCGACCGCCTCGCTGTAGGAAAGCTTCGCCTGTTCCAGGGAGCGCCTGGCTACGTCGAGGGAGGCGGTGGCTTCGTCCAGCTTCTGCACCGAGGCGAAGTCGCGC
>JAFIHR010000412.1 GCA_017849325.1 Xanthobacter autotrophicus
AACTCATAGTCCTTGAAGTCGCGCTCGTAGGTCTTTTCCTGATAGATCAGGTGACAGATGTTCACCACGCCCGACGCATCGTATTGGCGGATCAGCTCCTGGTCCTCGTCGGTGCGCAGCTGCTCGGGAATGCGCTGCAGCGCGTGGTAGAGCTTGCCGCGCAGCTCCTGCACCCGGCGGAACACGTCGGTGGTGTAGCGGGTGCGGCTGGAATAGCCGATGTCCTTCTGCCGCTCTGAAACGTCGTACATGTCGCGGGGCATGCCGCCGCGGGCGCTGAACAGGTCCACCTGGAACACCAGGGCGCTCGGATGGTCCGGCTGGTCGAGCAGGAATTGCAGCGGCGTGTTGGAGACGACGCCGCCGTCCCAATAATATTCCCCGTCGATCTTCACCGCCGGAAAGCCCGGCGGCAGCGCCCCCGAGGCCATGATGTGCTCCGGCGTGATGGTGTGCACCTTGTTGTCGAAATAGATGAAATTGCCGGTGCGCACGTTCACCGCGCCGACCGAGAAGCGCTTCTGGCCGGCATTGATGAGATCGAAATCCACGAGGTCGAGCAGGGTCTGGCGCAGCGGCGTGGTGTCGTAGACCGAGGTCGCCCCGCTCGCCCCGGTGGGCAGGAACCAGGGATTGGGCCAGCGCGGCTTGAAGAAGCCCGGCTGGCCCTGGGAGATGGTCATCATGGCGCTCAGCATGTTGCGCCACTGGCGGAAGATGTCGCCTTCCGGCGTCCACAGCCACACCTTGCGCCCGGAGATCCTGTCCCAGAACTCGCGCAGGCGCTCCACCCGCTTCTCCGGCGGGTTGCCGGCGATGATGGCGGAGTTGATGGCGCCGATGGAGACGCCGGAGATCCAGTCGGGCTCGCAGCCCACCTCCGACAGCGCCTCGTAGACGCCCGCCTGATAGGCGCCCAGGGCGCCGCCGCCCTGGAACACCAGAGCGATGCGCTCATACTCCGAAATGATGTCGCACAGATCGGCCGGAATGCCTTTGGGAAGCGGATTCATCAGCTCCTCGCCATCAGTGTCATCGACGCCCGCCGACCCTCGCCCCGTGCGGGGCGGGGTTACGCCGGGCTGCCGTCGGTCAGATAATCGTAGATCACCTCGCCAAGGCCAAGGGTGAGGTCGGCCTTCAGATGCAGCGCGGAGATCACCTCCAGCACCGGCAGGTCCGCCACCTCGCACAGCGCGTGGGGGAACAGGGCGAGGGCGCCGGGTCCGGTCCAGCACTGCTTCAGCGTCACGTCCTTCATGTAGTAGCGCACCAGCTCGCAGATGCGCGGCGTGCCGTCCACATGGGGGATGATCTTCAGGAGATAGCTGGGCGTGCCGAGCGAGGCGAGGACCTTGTCATGGTCGGCCGGGGCATATTTGTAGC
This sequence comes from Xanthobacter autotrophicus, assembly GCA_017849325.1. GTDB lineage: Bacteria > Pseudomonadota > Alphaproteobacteria > Rhizobiales > Xanthobacteraceae > Xanthobacter > Xanthobacter autotrophicus_B. The sequence goes on from JAFIHR010000412.1 coordinate 1,387, forward strand.
CCATGGTGGCGGTGGCGCAGAGCACGCTGCCGTAGTGCAGGGTGCCGACCAGGGTGTCCTTCTCCACCGCCATCTTGGGGTGGGCATATTTCTTCGGGAAGCCCCACAGCTCGCGGCCGCCGGCGATGGGCGCCTCGTCGTTCAGGAACATGGAGTGGACATAGCCGCCCTCCACCCCGTTGAAGCGCACGGGGATCACCTGCCCGGTCTCGGTATAGTCGCCGAAGCCGGTGGAATCGGGCATGCGGATGAATTCGTACTTCACGATGGGCTCGACGATCTCGAGCGGCTCGGGCACCACCTTCTCCAGCGCCGCGCGGTCGGTGCGGTAGGTGATGATCATGAATTCGCGGTCGAAGAAGCGGTACGGACCCGGCGGATAGGACGGGCTCGTCAGCGGCATGGAATAGGCGTTGTGGCGGACGTCAGCGATCTTCATGGCGAGGCTCCCAGCTTGGTCGTCCGCGGCCACTGCGCGAGCGCGCAGATCCGAAGGCGCGCATGATTATTGAGATACCGTCTCGTGATGACAGTGCGGCGACGCGGGGTTCCGCCGATGCAGGGCGGATGCCCGCGCCGCGAAACCCTGTCCGTCCGCCTGGTGTCAGAACCTCAGAATGCCCGCGGCGCCGTCCCGGGTCCCGAATGCCAGAGCGCCGCCGGAGGGATGCCATCCCAAAGCGGTGACCGGCGATTGGTCGGGGGCCCGCAGCAGGATCTCGGCGCCGTCGGTGATTCGGGCCATGAGCACCATGCCGTCCTCATAGCCCGCCAGCAGAACCGGATCCTTGGGGTGACACGCTACCACGGTCACCCGCGATTGGGCAGAGGGTGCGAGCATGGCCGGCGCCTTGCCGATCGGCCCGTCCTTGGACTGGAACGGCCACATCACCACCTCGCCGGAGCCCGAGGTGGCGAGCCATTTCCCGTCGGCGGTGAAGGCGAAGGAGCGCACCCGCGAGGGGTAGCCGGCCATGCGCATGTGGGCGCCGTCCACCACCCGCCAGCCGTGCAGCGTCGGCTCCTGCATGGTGGTGACGACGAAGCGCCCGTCGGGCGAGAACAGCACGCCGAGGTGCGAGCCCTTCCACTCCAGCTTCTCGGGCTTGGAGGCCGCGGCGTTGGGGAACCACAGCGTCACCCCGCCGTAATGGGCGATGGCGAGGCGCAGCCCCTTGGGCGCGAAGGCGAGCCCGGCCACGGTGGAGGGGGCGTCGAAGGTCCTGGTCTCGCCCTTGGCCGTCAGCACGTAAGCGGTCTTGCCGGCGGAATAGGCCACGGCGCCGTCGGGGCCGAGGGCGAGGCGGTCGATCCAGCGGCGCGGCACTTCGGCGAGGGTCCGGCTGGTGCCGTCGCCGAGGGTCTCGACCAACCGCCCGTCGTCGCCGGCGGTGACGAGGCGCCGCCCATCGGAGGCCGCGTCGAGGATGGCGCCGGCGTGCAGCGACAGGGGGCGCGGCTCCTCGCCCGCCAGCAGGGCCGTCTGGTCGGCGCCGACGAACACCGCCGTCGCGCCCAGGAAGGTCACGGCGATGATCTGGCCGTCGCAGGCGACGGGGCGGACCTTGTCGGTGAGGCTGGAAGGTGCGGAGGTGATCGCCATGACGGGTCCGGGTGGCAGGAAGGAAGTCCGCTTTAAGCCACCGAACCGCACGCGCCGCAAGGCGGGCCGCGCGTCGCGCCGGAGCGCGGAGGCCTGCGGAACGCCCGCTCCGGCCATCGCCTGCGGGCTGCCGGGTCAGGGAGTGGAGGGGGTCTCCTCCGGGGCGGAGCCCCGCATGCGCGCCTGCGCGCCCCCGGGGCCGTAGCCGCACATGAAGAGCCGCACCGCCCCCTTCACCACCTTTTCGGCGTGGGCCGGGTCGGGCGGATCGCTGGAGCCGATGAGGATGGGCGCGGAGATGCCGTCCTTGCACAGCACCAGGAACTGGTTGGCGGCGGCCTCCACGTCGTCGATCACCAGGGCACCCTGGTCCACCTTCGCCTTCAGGTAGGCGGACAGGCGCTGGGTGCCCACGCACGGCCCCGCCTCGAAGAAGCGGCGCCCCACCTCCGGAAACTTGCCCGAGATGGCGATGATGGTCCGCACCATGGCGATCTGGTGCGGGCGGATCATCGCCGCGATGAAGGAGAGGCCGAGCTTGGTGAGCACCTTCTCCACATCGGGCTCGTCCGCATCCAGCACGAAGAGGCGCTCGGCGGTCTCGTTGCATTCGGAGGAGACGAGGGCGGCGAAGAGGTCTTCCTTGTTCTGGAAATAGACGTAGAGCGTGCCCTTCGAGACCCCCGCGGCGCGGGCGATGTCGCCCATGGAGGCGCCGTCGAAGCCGCGCTCCAGGAAGACCTCGCGGGCACCCGAAAGGATCTGCCGCCGCTTTTCCGGATCCTGCCCGGCCCCGTGGAAGCTCTCCCGCTCCTCCACCGGGGCGGCCGATGGCGGGCACATGGGGGTGAGATCGCTCGTCGCCAATTCCAAGTTCCTCTGCCTGCGGGTCGTTCTGGCGCGACCGCTCGGCTGCTCTGCAATATGCGCCTGTTTAGCACACCTTGAACGTGGGCGAGCGGCGCTTTGATGGCAGGCGGGTGTGGGGCTTGCGAATTTGTGACCGAACCGTTCAGTTTCCTCTTGCCCGGCTGCCGGGGATGCGATAGATCAAATCACAGGACTGAACCGTTCGGTCATGCATTCGGTTCCGCAACCCGTTTGCGCGATCGAGCCGAGGGAGGAGGGCACCGCCCCCGCTCTCCTCCCTCCTTTCCGGTCCTCCTTCGCTTTCCCCCAGAAAACACTTGGCTCGCCGCGCACGCTCCTGTCGCCGCCAGCGGCGCCGCGGGACGAGCCACGGCTCGGCGCCCTCCGATTCCGCTCCGCGCCCCTGCGGTGCGCGGCATCCCGGCGGCGCCGATGGCCGGTCGCATCCGGCCGCGCGGCCGCGGCGCAGCCTTATGCGACATTCTGTCCCATGCCCTTGGGTCTTGGAGAGCGGTGCCACCTTGCCCTTATAGTCGCGGCGATCCGGGCCCCTCTGGCGTGCCTCCCGCACGCGATGTCGGATCGAAGACCTGACCCACGAACGGCCGGGTCACGCGGTCCGCCCAATGGCGCGGCGGCGTGCTCCGGCGCATCCCAGGGATCGAGAGGATGGCCCCGCAAGATCGGCGCACCGCGTTCTGCGCATTCCGGCCCGCGCCGGCGACGCCCCCGGCATCGGGGCTTTCGATGCCCAAGCCTTCGCCTTCCGGCCCCACGTGGTAGCGCCCCTCTTCCCCCGCTCCGGACATGCGCCGGGGCCCGATGAGCGGATCGTGACCGTGCCGCCGTCGCGCCGCGCCCTGTTCGTCGTCAATCACCGCGCGCGGCGAGGTGCCGGCGATCATGCGGCCGTGCGCCGGCGCCTGGAGGAGGGCGGCATCGCTCTGCTGGATGTCCCCTGGAATTTTGGGGCGCGCGGCGCCGGTGGCCCGGACAGCGCCCTCTCGGAGCTGCTGCGGCGCCGCTCCGGCGATGCCGATCTGGTGGTTGTGGGCGGCGGCGACGGGACCCTCAACTCGGCGGCCCGCGGCCTCTACGATACCCAGCTCCCGCTCGGCATCCTGCCGCTCG
>JAFIHR010000413.1 GCA_017849325.1 Xanthobacter autotrophicus
CCGGAACGCTCGATTGCGGAACTTAACCATGAATCTGTCCTGCTTGCGCGGCCTGCGCCGTGCCCTCACCCGTTCGACGGCGCTCGTCCGTCCCTCCGTGCTGACGCTTTGCCTCGCGCCGCTGCTGCCCGCCGGCGCACGGGCGGAGGAGGCGCTCGCCCTGCCCACCCTTCAGGTGGTGTCGGTCTCTGCCGGGGCGCCCGACGCGGCCGGCGAGGAGAGGCGCGCGATCAATTTCACGCCCATCGACACCGCGCGGATCTCGGCCAACGAGGCGGCGGCCGCGACCCTCGTCACCAGCGATTCCGGCTCCCTCATCACCCGCATTCCCGGCGGGGCCGCCTGGGGCGCGGGCGGGGTGTCGAGCCTGCCGGCGGTCAACGGCATGGGGGCGGACCGGGTGCAGGTGGGCATCGACGGCATGCTGTTCGGCATCGCCTGCCCGAACCAGATGAATCCGCCCTTGTCCTTCGTCAATCCGGCGATGATCGCCAATGCGAAGGTCTATTTGGGCACCGCGCCGGTGAGCGTCGGCGGCGACTTCACCGGGGCGCGGGTGGATGTCTCGGTGGCGCCGCCGCGCTTCACCGAGGGCGAAGAGCTCTCGGTCTCCGGACAGGTCTCCGGCTTCTTCCGCTCCAACGGCAACGGCTACGGCGTGGATGCCACCGCCACCGTCTCCAACGCCGACACCTCGGTCACCTATACCGGCGGCTGGAACCGGGCGAGCGACTACACCGCCGGCGACGGCACCAAGATCAAGTCCACCATGTACGAGACGCAGAACCATGTGCTCGGCATCTCGAAGAAGATCAACGACCAGCTCTTCAGCGTGCAGATCGGCGGACAGTTCATCCCCTACCAGGGTTATGTGAACCAATACATGGACATGGTGGACAACAAGTCCATCTTCGCCAACGGCCGCTACGAGGGCGCGTTCGACTGGGGCACGCTGGAGGCCAACGTCTTCGCCAACCGGGTGCGCCACACCATGGGCTTCATCCAGCCGGACAAGTCCGGCGACATGCCCATGGACACCCGCACCACCGATCTCGGCTATGGGGTGAAGGGCACCATCGCCCTCTCGCCGCAGGACACGCTGCGGCTCGGCACCGAGACCTATTACAACACGCTGGACGACTGGTGGCCGCCGGTCGCCGGCTCCATGATGATGGGCCCGGACACCTTCTGGTCCATCAATGACGGCCAGCGCCTGCGCCTCGGCACCTTCGCCGAATGGGAGCGCGCCCTCGATGCCCGCTGGACCGCCGTGCTCGGCCTCCGCAACGATACGGTATGGATGAACACCGGCGACGTCGCGGGCTACAATTCCATGATGTACGGGGCCGATGCAGCGCGCTTCAACGCCCAGGACCACGCCCGCACCGATGTCAATTTCGACGGCACGGCGATCCTGCGCTACGAGGCGGACGCATCCAGCCTCTACGAGCTGGGCCTCGCCCGGAAGACGCGCTCGCCCAATTTCTACGAGCGCTACGCCTGGTCCACCAGCGCCATGGCTATGAAGATGATCGGCTGGTTCGGCGACGGCAACGGCTATGTGGGCAATCTCGACCTCGATCCGGAGGCCGCCCACACGGTGAGCTTCACCGCAAGCTGGCACGATCCCGCCCGCAAGGTTTGGGAGCTGAAGGCCTCGCCCTATTACAGCTATGTGGTGGATTATATCGATGTGGACCGCTGCGATATCGGCAAGTGCCTCACCAACCTGCCGTCGAACCTCTCTACGCAGGACAATTTCGTCTACCTGCAGTTCGCCAACCACGATGCCTGGCTCTATGGCATCAACATCGACGGCAAGCTCGCCCTGTGGGACGACGACAGCTTCGGGCAGGGCGCGTTCCGCGGGAGTCTCAGCTTCGTGCAGGGCCAGCGCACCGACGGGGTGAACCTCTATCACATGATGCCGCTGAACGGCCTCGTCGCCATCGACCAGACCTGGGGCAACTGGACCAACAGCGTGGAGCTGCAGCTCGTCGCCTCCAAGACCCTCGTCAGCCAGGTGCACAACGAGCTGGAAACCGACGCCTATGCCCTGCTGAACCTCCGCACCAGCTACCGATGGGAGAATGTGCGGGTGGATTTCGCGGTCGAGAACGTGTTCGACCAGGACTACGACCTGCCGCTCGGCGGGGCGAACCTCGTGAACTATCGCGTGCCCACCATGATGGGCTCCACGCCCGCGTGGGGCTATGCGGTGGCTGGGCCCGGCCGCTCATTCAACACGCGGGTGAGCGTGAGCTTCTGAGCGGGGGATGCACGCGGACGGCGCCGGTCGCGCCGTCCGCTCGCCGGCTCAGTCCACGGCTGCGAGCTTGTCCTGCGTCCTCGTCTCGAAGTCGCGGGCGTCGTGGCGCTCGTGGAGCTGCTCGGAGGGCTCGCCCGAGGTGCGGTTGACCATGCGCCCGCGCACCACCGCCGGCCGGGCGAGGATGGCATCGGCCCAGCGCCGGGCGTTGGTGTACTTGCCCACCGAGAGGAACTCCGCCGCGCCATAGAGCCAGCCGTTCAGCAGGCCGCCGAACCAGGGAAAGGCGGCGATGTCGGCGATGGTGTAGTCGGGTCCGGCCAGATATTCGCTCTCGGCGAGGCGCCGGTCGAGCACGTCCAGCAGGCGTTTCGTCTCCATGGCGAAGCGGTTGATGGCGTATTCGATCTTCACCGGGGCGTAGGCGTAGAAATGGCCGAAGCCGCCGCCGAGATAGGGCGCGCTGCCCATCTGCCAGAACAGCCAGGAGAGGCACTCCGCCCGGGCCGCCGGCGCGGCGGGCAGGAACGCCCCGAACTTCTCGGCGAGATAAAGGAGGATCGCCCCGGATTCGAACACCCGCACCGGCTCGGCGCCCGAGCGGTCCACCAGGGCGGGGATCTTGGAATTGGGGTTGATGTCCACGAAGCCGCTGGAGAACTGGTCGCCCTCATTGATCCGGATCAGCCAGGCATCGTACTCGGCGCCGGTATGGCCGAGGGCGAGCAGCTCCTCCAAGAGGATGGTGACCTTCTGCCCGTTCGGCGTCGCCAGCGAATAGAGCTGGAGCGGATGGCGGCCCACCGGCAGAGCCTTCTCGTGGGTCGGCCCGGCGATGGGGCGGTTGATGTTGGCGAAGCGGCCGCCGTTCGGTTGCTCGAAGGTCCAGACCTTGGGCGGGATGTAATCCGGCGTATCCGTCATGGGCAGAACTCCAGGTTCGCGTTGAAGCGTCGCAGGTGATTTGGCGTCGCGAGCGGAGCCGATCAAGACGATTTAGCCCGCGTTCCGCGATCGTGATCGCCGGCCGGAGCGTCCGTGCGGCGGGGCGCAGGGGGGCGGACGCACGGTCCCCTTGCGGCAGGGCTGCCGCCGCCGCCGGCGCTGCCGCGCCATCATCTGAGCGCCGCGCCGGTGATGCAGACGGTGCGCCCCTCCACCGCGCCGAGCACGACGCGGGTGCCGTAGAGCGCGCTCAGGCGCTCCGCCGTCAGCACCTCGCCCACCGGCCCCATGCCCAGCACGGCGCCGTCGCGCAGCAGGGCGACGCGGTTCGCCACGGCGAAGGCCTGATCGGGATGGTGGGTGGAGAAGATGACGCCGAGGCCCTGCCGGGCGAGCCCGGCGATGAGCCGCAGCACCTTGTCCTGATTGGCGAAATCGAGGCTCGCCGTGGGTTCGTCGAGAATCAGGATGCGCGGCTCCTGGGCGATGGCACGGGCGATGAGCACCAGCTGCCGCTCGCCGCCGCTGATGTCCGTATAGGCGCGCCCGGCGAGGGCGGAGATGCCCACCTGCTCCAGCGCCGCCTCGGCCGCCTCGCGATCCCTCGCGCTCGGGCTGGCGAAGAGCGGCGCGCGGGCGGCGCGGCCCATCAGCACCATGTCGCGCACCGGGAAGGGGAAGGTGGGGGCGGCGATCTGCGGCACGAAGCCGAACGCGCGCGCCTGTGCGGCGGCCGTCCAGCCGCGGGTGGCCCGGCCCTCCACAAGGATTTCGCCGGCGAGCGGCTCCCTCAGGCCGAGGAGGGTCTTCATGAGCGTGGTCTTGCCCGTGCCGTTGGGGCCGAGCAGGCAGAGCACCTCGCCTGCTTCGAGGGCGAGGTCGATATCGTGTCCCACCACCCGGCCGGGATAGCCAAAGGCGAGGCCGCGCGCCTCCATAAGGGGCGGCGCCATCAGCTCCACCCCCGCCGCGCGGTGGCGAGCAGCCACAGGAAGAGCGGCGTGCCCAGCAAAGCGGTGAGGATGCCGAG
>JAFIHR010000414.1 GCA_017849325.1 Xanthobacter autotrophicus
GCCACCTTCAGCCCCTCCAGCGCCGCGCGGGTGCCGGCCTTGGCCTGGATGGTGCCCACGTCGTCCATCATGCGCGCAAGGCTCTTGAGCCCGTCGGCCCGCACCACGCCCTTCACCGCCGCCTTGTCGAGGCTGCCCGAGCCCTGCGCAAGCCGGCGCAGCGCGGCGAAATCCACGCTGGCGTTGACCGAGCGCATGACGGCGCGCCCCAGCGAAGCGGACAGCCGCCCGGTGCGCTTCGCCAGCTTCACCAGCGACAGGCCGGCGCGCACGGGAAGGCTCGCGCCCACCGTGGCATAGGTGCCGGCGGTGATGGCGATGCCCACGGCGGAGAGGCCGAGGATGAGCTGGTCCACCTCCTCGCCGTTGGCGTATTTCAGGCCCTCGCGGGTGGCGTCGCGGATATCGCCCCACACCATGAAGTCGCCCACCGCCGCGCCGGCGAAACCTGCCAGATCCTGCGGCTGGCCGGTGATGAAGCCGAGCCCGAACTCCCTCGCCGAGCGCAGCGCCGCAGCCGGGCCGGAATTCTCCGCATCAATGCGTGCACGCAGGCCGGGCGCGACCGCGAGGCCCCGCGCATCGGCCAGCTCCAGATAGGAGGTGGCGAGGGTGATGTCGTCCTCCGCCAGCGCCGCCTCCATCTCCCGCGCGACGGCGGCGGCATCGAGCTTTTCGAGGCCGAGATCGGCGAGCGCGACCGGATCATCGGTCATCTGCGCGGAAACGAGGCGCACGCTCTGCTTGGCGATGGGCACGAGCCAGGGCGCCGCGCCGAGAAGCGCGAACAGGAGCGTGAAGAGTGCCGCGATGCGTGCCATGGCCCCGCCAATATAGGAAGCGGGCGGGAGCGATGCGAGCATCGTCCCCGCCCCGTCTGGCAAGCGTCAGGCGGCAAGGCCGCGGGCCAGCTCCAGCGCCTGGCGCTCGAACAGCCGGCGGTAGAGGCCGCCTTCGAGGCGCACCAGCGTGTCGTGGTCGCCCTCCTCCACCACCTCGCCGTGGCTGAACACCAGGAGCCGGTCCAGCGCCCGCACGGTGGAGAGACGGTGGGCGATGACGAGGGTGGTGCGCCCCACCATCAGCCGCTCCATGGCCTCCTGGATCAGCGCCTCCGATTCTGAATCGAGGCTGGAGGTGGCCTCGTCCAGGATCAGGATCGGCGCATTGGCGAGGAAGGCGCGGGCCAGGGCCACCCGCTGGCGCTCGCCGCCGGACAGCTTCACCCCGCGCTCGCCCACCAGGGTGCCGTAGCCGCGCGGCAGGCGGGCGATGAAGCCGGCCGCATTGGCGAGCTCCGCCGCCCGCTCGATCTCCGCCATGGAGGCGTTGGGGCGGGCGTAGGCGATGTTCTCTGCCAGCGAGCGGTGGAACAGGATCGGCTCCTGCTGCACCACGGCGATGGCCTGCCGGAGCGAGGCCTGCGACACGGCGCGCACGTCCTGCCCGTCCACCGCGACCCGGCCGCCCGTCACGTCGTGCAGGCGCTGGATCAGCTTCACGAAGGTGGTCTTGCCCGAGCCGGACGGTCCCACGAGGCCCACCCGCTCGCCACCGTCGATGGTGAGGGAGAAGTCGCGATAGAGCGGCTCGGCGTGGCCCTTGTAGTGGAAGGTCACGTGCTCGAAGGCGATCTGCCCCTCGCGCACCTCCAGCGCCACCGCGCCGGGCGGATCGGCCACCGCGATGGGCTCGCCGTGCAGCGCCACCAGCTCCTCCAGCTCGTTCACCGAGGCCTGCACGTTGTGCACGTGCATGCCGATGTCGCGCAGATAGGAGTGCACCACGAAATAGGTGGTGATCACATAGGCGACGTCGCCGGCCCCGGCCTCGCCGCGCCACCACAGCAGCACCACCATGCCGATGATGGCAGCCCGCAGCCCGAGCAGGGCGACGAGCTGGGCGGTGCCCGCGGTGGTGCCGGCAAGCCAGGTGCGCCGGGTGCGGGCGCTCCATTTGCCCAGCACGCGGGAAAGCCGCGCCTCCTCGCGGTCCTCGGCGCCGAAACTCTTCACCACCGCGTTGCAGCTCACCGCATCGGCGAGCACGCCGCCCACCCGCGTGTCCCAGGAATTGGAGAGCCGCGCGCGGGGCGCCACATAGTTCAGCGACAGCACCACGGTCAGCGCGATGAACACCGCTGCGCCGAGGCTCACCACCAGCCCCATCACCGGCCAGTGGAAGCCGAGCAGCAGGGCCGAGCCCACCAGCGCCACCACCGACGGGATCAGCGAGATGAGGATGGTGTCGTCCAGCAGGTCGAGCGCCCACATGCCGCGCGAGATCTTGCGCACGGTGGAGCCGGCGAAGGTGTTGGCGTGCCAGTCGGCGGAGAAGCGCTGCACCCGCGCGAAGGCTTCTTCCGTGATGTCGCTCATCACCTGCAGGGTGAACCGGGTGATGGTGGTGAAGGAGAAGTGGCGCCCCACCACCATCACCGCACCGAGCGCCACCATGGCGAGAAAGGCGCCCATGGCGGCATCATAAGCCGCCGCCCGGTCGGCGCCGGAGCCGGCCACCGCCGCCACCAGGCGCCCGGCATAGACCGGCACCAGGATCTCCGCGAGGGTCGAGGCCAGCACCCAGGCTCCGGTGAGCGCGATGAGTCCCGGATGGCGGCGCCAGTGGCCGACGAGAAAGGCGAGGATGGCGCGGGCGCCGGCCCGCTGCTTGGTCTGGGGCAGGATGGAGTTCTGCTGTGTCATGGCTCGGATCCGGCGCCGCGCCCGCGCCGCGAGGGCGCGCCGGGCCGGCCTTTTCGAAAGGAGATGGTGCGGCGGACGGCGCACGGGCGCGCCCGGAAGCGGATGCGGAGAGAGATGTGTCTTCAGACTGTCCGGCGCTCCGGGGGCAGTGCGCCGGCCCGGCTCCGCGATGCGGCTCAGCTAGCCGCGCACGCCCGAATGCGGGGAGCGGCGGCGAGACGTGACCAATGGCATGGAGCGCACCCTCCCTTTCGCGTGCAGGAAACTGACGAAAGGTAACCGACCGCTGTTTTCCGCGCAAGCCGCGCGGCGCTGCAGCACGCGCATGTGACGCGGCGACCGGGCCTTTCGCCTTGGCTCATCAGAAGCTAAAGTCGCGGCCGATTTTTGATCGCGCACAGGCAGAACCATGGCCGCTACCAGCATTCCTCACTTCTGCAACGACCTCGGCGTTCCGGTGATCGAGGTGGGCAGCAAGGAGTTCATGTGCATTGGCGCGAAGCCGCCGTTCGACCATCCCCACGTCTATCTCGACCTGGGCGAGGACAACGACAAGGTGTGCCCCTACTGCTCGACCCTCTACCGCTTCAACCCCGCCCTCGCCGCCGGCGCCGCCAATCCGGAAGGCTGCGTGTGGCACGATGACAGCGCTGCGGAAGCGGCCGCCTGAGGCGCGCCCGATCGGTGTGTGCGGCGTTTCGCCGAGCGCCGGGCCGGGCTGACCGGGGGCCTCCGCCGCGGGTCGTTGAGGCCGGCCAGTCCTGGCCGCTATGAGTGCGGCGCCCCGACGGGAGTTCGCTCCAGGCAGGGCCGCCGGCGCGCCGACGCAGTTTGGGAACCGGACCGCGCAGCACGAGAGACGCCCGCAGGAGCGCCCGACCGGCGCCCCGGCCGGCGATGAGAAACGCGATCCGCCAGCGATGGCCTGATGACCGATGGCTGAGCCAGCGATGCCCAAGGTGAACCGCCGGCCGGGCCCATCGGTGCGCCGCCCTCGGCGCCTCGATCCGTACGCCGACGCACGCATCCCCCGTTCCCAGAACCGCCGCCCGCAGAAGGCCGCCGTGAGATCGCTCCCGATCCCTCATCCCCGCCCGAGACCGCTCGCCGCCCCGGCCGCGCGCGTCCGGACCTCCGTTCCTGGCTGACCGCCATGCCCGCACCCATTCCCCTCCGGCCCCGGGCCGCCCGCAGCGCCGTCGTGGTGGGCGGCGGCATCGGCGGGCTCGCCGCCGCCCTCGCCCTGCGCAAGGCCGGGCTGGCGGTGCAGGTGGTCGAGCAGGCGAAGAAGCTGAAGGAGGCGGGCGCCGGGCTCCAGCTCTCCGCCAACGCCACCCGCGTGCTGCGCGACCTCGGCGTGCTGGAGCGCCTGAAGGAGGTGGCGGTGGCGCCCAATGCGCTCGAAGTGCGCGACGGCCGCACCGGCGCGCGCATCACCCGCGCCGACTATGCCCCCGCCACCACCCGCTTCGGCGCCCCCTTCCTGGTGGTGCACCGGGCGGACCTTCAGGCGCTGCTCGCCGAGGCGGCGCAGGAGGCCGGCTGCGCGCTGGCGCTCGGCGCCGAGCTGCAGGCCGTGGAGCCCACCGGGCGCAGCGTGCGCGCCGTGGTGCGCCAGGGCGAGCAGCTCGCCGCCCACGGCGCCGACGTCCTCATCGGCGCGGATGGGGTGCGCTCGGCGGTGCGCGCCCATCTCGGCCAAACCCGCGGGCCGGTGTTCTCGCAGCGCCTCGCCTATCGGGCCACCATTCCGGTGGATCAGGCGGCGCCCAACGAGGTCAACCTCTATCTCGGGCCGAACGCCCACCTCGTCACCTATCCCATCCGGTCCGGCGAAGCGCTCAACATCGTCGCCATCGTGAAGGAAGACCGGCCGGTGACGCGCTGGGCCGAGCCGGGCGACGGCGCCAGCGTCCATGCCGCCTTCGCCCGCTGGGCGCCGCAGGTGCGCGAGCTGCTCGCCCGCGCGCCCCATTTCCTGTGCTGGGGCCTCTACGACATCGATCCCCTGCCCCGTTGGAGCCGCGGCCGGGTGACCCTGCTGGGCGACGCCGCCCATGCCATGCTGCCCTTCCTGGCCCAGGGCGCGGCCCAGGCCATCGAGGATGCGGCCGTGCTCGCGGAGAAGCTGCGCACCCACACCGAGGCGGAAGAGGCGCTCAAGGCCTATGAGGCGGCGCGGCAGGCGCGCACGGCGCGGATCCAGCGCCAGGCGCGGCTCAACGGCGTGGTCTACCACCTCTCCGGCGCGGCCCGCCTCGGCCGTGATCTGGTGCTGCGCCGCTCCGGCAGCGATCTGCTCGGCCGCTACGACTGGATCTATTCGGGCTGAGGCGGAAGGCGGGGCCGCCGCGTGCGCCTCCGGAACATTCCCCGGCTGGACCGCCACCCCGGCCCGTGCTATCGCGCGCCACCTTGAGGAGCTATCCCGATCATGCGCCGGCCGGTTCAGCGACGACGACACGGGGCCCCGCGCCAGCGCGCGCGGCTGATCCCGCCCGCCTGACCGTTCGCTTCCGGCATGCCGGAGCGGCGGCAGGACACCCGTCCTCGCCTGAGAACCAGCACTGCCCCATGACCGAGCTTCCCCTCACCCTCGCGCCCGAGACCGCGGCCGACGCCGACGCCATCGACCATCTGCACGAACGCACCTTCGGACCCGGCCGGTTCGCCCGCACCGCCTTCCGCATCCGCGAGCAGGTGGCGCACGACCGCGCCTTGTCCTTCACCGTCCGCGTCGGCACCATGCTGGTGGGCTCGGTGCGGCTCACGCCGGTGCGCATCGGCGGCGCCTCCGCCTTGCTGCTCGGGCCGCTCACGGTGGAGCCGCCATTCCAGTCGGTGGGCATCGGCGCGCTGCTGATCCAGACGGCGCTGGAGGCGGCGACGACGGCCGGACACCGGCTCGTCGTGCTGGTTGGCGACGAGAGCTATTACGCCCGCTTCGGCTTCAAGCGGGTGGCCCACGGACGGGTGCGCCTGCCCGGCCCGGTGGATCCGGACCGGGTGCTGGTGGCGGAGCTCGTAGCCGGCGCCTTCGCGGGCGTCTGCGGGCTGGTCGGCCCCTGAGGGCGGACGGGACGGCGGTGCGCCTGCCGCGATCGCACAGGTGGCGGCGCCCGTTTTCTCGGCTGGTTACGCCCTGAAATACGTCATTCAACTGGGCAGAGAGCGCGTGTAGGCTTCTCGGTGTCAAAGACCCGGGGGGTGCGCCCCGCAGCCATCCGCCAAGGGTCGCATCCAGGGGACCAGACGATGCGCGCCAAGATCGCAACCCCGCTTTTCGCCCTCTCCCTCCTCGCCCTCCTGCCGTCGGCCGGCGTGCTGGCCTGCACCGGCATCATGCTGAAGACCGCCGACGGC